>JAGLKG010000339.1 GCA_023141835.1 Maribacter sp.
ATACACCTAAATGGACCGAACCTAGCAAAATTTGTGTGGTATCAATTTCAACTGATGACTCTTTTAAAAACTCTCTAAGCTGAATGCTCTGTTTCAACCGTTCACTTGAAACATTAATTTCGAATTCCAGATTATCCTTGTTTTTGATAAGATCATTTCGTAAGCCTTTTAGATAGGTCATTTCTCTTCTACTATCTAGTCGATTTTCATTCCAGATATTAACCTGTAATGCCAATAGTATTCCAATCATAACTAACAAGATTTCACCTAAGGCGTAAATCAAATATTTACTAAACCTATTTTCAGTCAAAAGTTTTATACGGATTTGGCGAAAAAAGTTAAACATTGGTCATTGGTTGGTAGTTCTTAAAATCTCCCGTTGTCGTAAAATAACAAAAAAGAATTGGTTCTTTTTGGAAGAATGGCAGGGAGCAGGATACTTCTACCAATTTCTAATAATCCTTTCCTAGGCTACTAGCTTCTACGGAAACCAACCACTCCTCTAATTCAGCTTTCATTTTTGCAGCGATTTTCGGCTGGGTGTCAAAGAGATTTGAAGTTTCCCCAGGATCTTTAATTAAATCATATAGGGCAAAACTTTTAAGTTCGTCCCTACTGATCAATTTGTACCGATGGTTAACCCACGAGGTTTGTGCTTTAAAAATAAACCCGATGGGCTGTTCCCTTCTTTCAACCGTTCCTTCCAATAGTCCTAAAAGACTTTGACCGTCCAAAGATCGTTCCCCAGGATAAGGAAGGTCAAGAACATCCAGTAGGGTTGGCAGATAATCACTGGTCACTGCGGGGAAATTTAAACGTGCCCCCTTTTTAAAATGGTTTTTCCAAACTACAAAGGCCGGTACCCGAACCCCGCCTTCCAAGAGGCTTCTTTTGCGTTCGCTGAAAGGACCTGCTTTTCCGGGCGTCCCATTTTCGGGACCGTTATCACTACAAAACCATAGCATTGTATTTTGCTGTATACCAAGCGCCTCCAATTTTGACCATAACCTACCGATCTGTTCATCCATCGCGGTTATGGTTCCGTAATACAGTTGCTTGTCTAGGTCCAGATAACCATATCGTTCCCGATGTTCCTTGTCCGAGACCACGGGAAGGTGGGGGGTATGTAACCAAATCGTAGTAAAAAAAGGTTGATTTCCCTTGACCGATTCCTCCATAAAAGGAAGTACGCGGTCCATAATGATTTTGGAATTGTCCCCTTTAAGATTCATGGTTTCGATTACCTCCTCTCCTTTCCAATAAGCCGTGCCGTAGGGTTTTGAAGACATTTTGCCTTCTAGGGCCTTCCATCCGTATCGCATACTTTCGTCTTTCTCGAATATCGCGGGATATACCATGGGGTCATAGGTAGGTACCTTAGATTCTGTACAAAAAAAAGAATCATAGCCATGCATGGTAGGAATACTGTAGTGGGGTGAATTTTTAGTTCTTCCCCCACGATTAGCATCCAAAACGGTCTGGGTTAAGGTACCCAGATGCCATTTGCCAAAGTGGGCTGTGGCATAGCCTTGTTCCTTTAAAAGTTCTGGCAGTGTAATTTCTTCAGGAAGCATATGCCCTGCATTGGCAGTGGGAATGTTCATCCGCAATGGATTACGCCCTGTAATGACACTGGCACGGGTGGGAGAACAAACGGCTGATGCTGAATAAAATCGATCAAGGATAATTCCCTGGGATGCCAGATGATCTAAATGTGGCGTCTTTATATCGGGATGCCCATTGAATCCGATATCCTCCCAACCCTGATCATCCGTCATAATCAATATGATGTTGGGCTGTTGTGAAAATAGGGTGAGAGAAGTAATGAGCAAATAAAAAAGTAAGCCTTGTTTGATTAAAGTGGTCATGGTTTTTCTTTTGTAGGGTAGTTTGGATGGATCCATCATCTTATTTTGGATTTCATAATACTGTAGACCTAATCTATTATTACCAATAAGTTAGCAAAAGATAATAAAAAGAAGCGGTTGGCAATCCAATTTACCTGTCACCCTTGCACTCCAAATCGTTTTATTGGGGTAGTCTTATGCACACAATAATTTTAAATTTCAATATGAGCTCTAATTTTGAATGAATTCCTGGATACTCTCTTCCAATAATCTGTTGAATTCTTTTTCATTGTCCCACATGATTACATGTCCTACATCTTTTACAATTTTAGCCTTGAAAGTGGGGGCGTATTTTCTAAAAACATCAACCTTTGTGGGCTGCATATCAGAATTGATTGCTATTATTGGGGCTTCCACAGATTTTATTGAATTAACACTTTGTTCATTTTGCCATTTTAAAAGCTCAATCAGCGATTCACTCCAACCGATTTGGGGAACATCCTTCCAGAGCTTTAGAACGCGATGATATGATGAATCAATATTATGTTTAAAGAAACCTCCTTGAACAAGTTTTTCCATTGTCGGTTTATTGACCATATCCATCATCATACTGTCCATATACTGTATCATCGGTGGAGCGAATTTCATTTCTACATCCTGTAAGTTATCTACCAATACGACACCGACAACTTGTTCTCTGGCCTTTATGGCGGTTTCTATGGCAACAGGTGCACCTAAGGAAAAGCCAGCAAGAACCACCTTGCTAAGTTCTAGTTTCTCTATTATAGCGGCAATGTCTTTTCCATAGGACTCCATGGTCCACATTTTTCGATTATTTCCCGACTTTCCAAAACCAGGTAGATCGGCCGCTATGACATGATACTTCTCTGAAAAGTGAGTTGTCTGTGCATCCCAAATGGTTCTGTTATTGGCCCAACCATGAATGAGAATAATGGTTGTTTGGCCTTCTCCCTTATTATCAAAGCTAATATTGAATCCATCAAATGACTCAACATTTACAACAGGTTCCTCTTTACATCCATTGATTATGAATAAAAATAGAATGGACAAACAGATGCGCAATGAACTAATTTGATTCATAATTATATTGATTATTTGGTTTACAAATTCGTTCGATTTATTTCATTTTGTTAATCTATTGACAGTACGAAATCGTATTTTAGGCGACTAAACTTTCCTCTTAAATATCAATATACATACGGCGTACACAGATATATTTTTCTTTGCCTATTGACTCGGAAGTACATCTTTATCATCAAATTCTGCGACGGCGTTCCAATCTCTCAAAGCTAGATCCACAGAATCTTTAATTCCAAGCCTCCTCTGTTCTGGAGTGTCTACAAAAAACATACCACCAAAGGACTTAATGGCTAATCCTCCAAATGATTCTTTTGAACCTCTTTCCAATAAGATTACTTTTTTCCCTTTGTTAAGTAATTCAAGAGCGGTAACGATTCCAGCGATTCCCCCGCCTACAACTATAACATCAGATTGATAATTAGTTTTCTCCATCCAATTTATTATTCTTTGCCATTATTTTCCAGCTTGGATTCAATATGATGTATAATTATCTGCGATGAATATCATTCGATTCCATTTATGTTCCAATGTGTTGCTTTGTGGACCCAAGTTCGTCTTTGGGGAATGGGGTCCAACTTGTACATAAATACAAATACATTTCTTAAATATAGGAAATACATACTACTAAAGGTAATGGAATGGGATTCGTCGATCCTTTACCTCTGGTTTTCGTCGAAATTGTCAGTATATTGGACTTTTGATTATTTTTGGATATTAAGTTTGAACCTTTACTTTGATAAGAAATTTTAGATTACTGTTATTTATTATAGGTTTGGGGAGCTTTAATATTGCGTTATCGCAAACCATTATCAATATCCCACCAAATATAGTAGCAGAGGGAAATCAAATGTATTGCCCGTTAGGGCAAATCAATATTGTTGCCAATTTTGATATTATTGACCCTGATGATACCGAAATAGAGGCTTTACATATCCAAATTGCGCAAGGGTATAGTAGGGGGTCTGATGTGTTGACACTCACAGGGACACATCCAAATATAGTGGATACTTGGAATGCCAATGAAGGGAAACTGAGCTTAAGAGGTATTGGCGGTACAAATGTTGGTTATCCGGATTTGATTGCGGCCGTATATGCCGTTGAATTTTCCAATGCATCTACAGCCGTTTCAGGGACAAGAGAGTTTTCGTTCACCATTGGGGATGCCAACTATTTACCATCCACTGGTCATTATTATCAATTTGTCTCAGATTTAGGGGTTACCTGGGTAGAGGCAAAAATTGCAGCCGAAAACGCTACCTATTTTGGATTACAGGGCTATTTAGCGACCATTACTACACCAGAAGAGGCGCAATTGTCCGGGGAGCAGGCCCCGGGAACTGGATGGATAGGAGGTAGTGATGCCGCTGTAGAGGGTGTTTGGAGATGGATGACAGGACCTGAGGCCGGTACTGTATTTTGGAACGGGGATATGAATGGCTCTTCCCCAAATTATGCCAATTGGAACACAGGAGAGCCTAATAATGCGGGGGATGAAGATTACGCTCATGTGACCGCACCTGGGGTTGGGATAAAAGGTTCCTGGAACGATTTACGCGTTACAGGCTCAACCAATGTTTCAAGTCCGTATCACCCCCAAGGTTATATTGTTGAATATGGTGGTACTCCCGAAGATCCTATAGTAGATATTTCCGCAAGTACCCAAATTTCCATAGCCACTATAGAAAATGTTATAGGAGCAGAACGCTGTGGTCCGGGAACTGTACTATTGGAAGCCACTCCTTCCGTGGGAACCGTTTATTGGTTTGATGTTCCAACAGGAGGTGTCCCATTGGGTAACGGGAACACCTTTACAACACTGCCCTTAACCATCACTGCCAACTATTATGTCCTAGCCTCTGTTAATGGATGTTTGGAAGGGGATAGGGAAACTGTTATAGCTGCCGTACATACTGTTCCTGTAGTAGCTTCGGACATTGTTTTTAAAAATTGTGATGAAGATGGGATTCCGGATGGTTTTACAGATTACAACTTAAACGAATTGGAGGATGTTGTAACCTTTGGAAATTCTACGGGAATGACCTTTACCTACTATTTAAATATGGCAGATGCCGTAGCAGTCTCTAATGCTATTGCTCCTGTGCCGTTTAATAATAGTACAGCCAATACGGTATTTGTCCGTGTGGAAAGTCCTGAAGGTTGCTATGATATTTCAAGGGTTAATTTACAAGTATCCACTACTTCGTTTCCCAATGGCTTCATTAGAGAGTTAGCAAACTGTGATGAGGATGACTTTATAGATGGAAAGCATGTTTTCGACCTGACGCAAGCGTCGCAGTTATTTTTGAATGAATTTCCGGCAATTCAAGGTCTGACCGCCCATTACTATAGAAGCCTTGCAGATGCCCAATTGGAGCAAAATAAAATTGGCAATCCATCCAATTATACCAATGAAACACCGTTTTCCCAGGTTTTATATGTAAGGGTTGAAGATAAAAATAATGGAGCATGTTTTGGAATCGGCCCCCATCTTTTATTAACAGTGCATCCGCGGCCAGAGTTTGAGGTGGATCCACCGGTCATTCTTTGTTTAGATGGATCACCCATTGCTTTGGATATAAATGCTGCCAATGGGAACTACACCTATGAGTGGACAAATGATAATGGTATGGTGATAAGCAGTCAACCAACCACTACCATTACTTCTGGAGGTATTTATAGTGTTATTGCCACATCGGATAGGGGTTGCGAATCATTTCCAGTTTCGGTGACAGTGGTAGAATCAGTAGCTGCCATCATTGGTGATGAAGATATCACCGTAAAAGATTTTTCCAACCACAATAGCATAACAATCAATGACCAGAACAACAGTATAGGCATAGGGAACTATGAATTTGCCTTGGATGATAGTTCAGGACCCTATCAGGATGAGCCTGTTTTTTATAATGTAGATGCAGGCATTCACACGTTATATGCAAGAGATAAAAAAGGTTGTGGAATTACAGAAAAAATGATATCCGTTTTGGGTTATCCAAAGTTCTTTACACCCAATAATGATGGTCATAATGATACTTGGAACCTGATTGGATGGAGTGATGGTACTTTACAAAGTGCAAACGTTTTTATTTATGATCGTTATGGCAAGCTTTTAAAAAACCTGTCACCCGAGTCTTCGGGGTGGGATGGGACATTTAATGGGGCCAAAATCCCCTCTACGGACTATTGGTTTGCTGTTAATCTTGTGAAAGATGATGGAACTTCAAAAGTGTTTCGTGGTCATTTTAGTTTAAAAAGATAAAGGGAGTAACCGATCAACATTATCTGAACGGCATTTTTTTATGGGAGAAAGAATGGCAATATTTTTGTAATTTGATGGGGTTTCTATGAGATATAAAGAATATAATGTCAACAGCGTTCTGGAGAAATGCATACAGCTTTTCTGGGAAAATGGATTTAGGGGTTGTTCGGTGAATGATATTGTTAAGGCAACGGGTGTCAATCGCTTTTCCCTTTACCATGAATTCGAGAACAAAGAAGGTATTTTATACAATGCCCTAAGACTTTATAAATTACGGTATTGTGAAGATAAATTTATGTTGCTTAAACGAGAAGGCCCTTTGGAAGAAGCTTTGAAGCAGTTCTATCTGAGTTTTTTGAATGATGAGAGCCCACATCAGGGCTGTTTTTTTATCCTTATTGGGACAGAATTGGCCGATGAAGACCCCGAGATCAAAAAATTGGTCAAGAACTATTTGGAGGAAATTGAAAATTTGTTCGCAGAGCGATTACTGCAAGAAGAAAGGATTATGGAAAATGCAAAGCTATATGCAAGACATTTATCCGGTTTGTTCTGTACTTCCATGAGCTTTTGTCTGATTCAGACCGAGGCCCAGAAGCAATACCACATTGCCAATGGAATCGATTTAATAATCAATAAAAAAATAGTCCATGCCCCAAGCACTTAATGATACCTATGAAGAATTGGTCCAAAGGGCCCAGGAATTATTCTGGACAAAAGGCTATAAAGGAGTTACGGCCCGAGAATTGGCAGATTATCTCAATGTAAGTCAATCTACTATATATAATAAATACACCAAGGATATGCTCTTTATGGATTCTTTGGATTATTATACACGCACCTATTCCGACCCTTTTTTAAAACAATTGCGTGAATCCACAGAAGGTATGGAATCGCTACGTGAATTTTTTTACAAACTGATCGATGCACTTTTGGATAAAACTTTCCCTAAGAGCTGCTTGATGGTGAATACAGTTGTTGAAATGCAAAATGAGAACAAGGAAATCAAAGTCTTGTACCAGCGCTATTTCGATACTTTGGTCAGCAGTTATAAGGTGGTGCTGGATAAGGCCATAGGTTTGCAACAAATAAAATATCCCGAAAAGAAGGAAGCCTATGCCGAATTTTTGCTGGGCGTGATTTTTAGTTTGTCCATCTTATATAAGATCAATGGTCGATCCCAACTTCGGACGTTCATAGATGAACAACTTTCCTTTGTGGTTTAGACCATTTTTTGTTTCTGAACGCTATTTTTTATTCCATTTGGAACACATACTACTTTTGAAGGACAAATCTTTAACATTAAAATTTAGAAATCATGACAGAAGTAGTAGTAAGTAAACAAATCAAGGCAGTAGCAATCGATGTTTGGAACAAGTTGGCTTCATTTAGGGGTATTGAGGAGTTTTCACCTATAGAAAAATCGGTGACCCAAGGAGAGGGAGAGGGAGCCACAAGAACATGTTACCTTCCAGATGGTGCTGCCATCCATGAGGTATTGGACAAAGTAGACAATACCAAAATGGAGATGCAATACCAAATAACGGAAGGTCCTTTTCCCATCTCTGGATATTTAAGTACAGTAAAAGTAGAGGCAACCAGTGATAATAGTTGTAAAGTAACATGGGGGTGTGAATTTGAAACAGCCGCCGAAAAGGAAATGGTGGAGTTGTTTGAAGGATTTTACAATGTGATTATCGATAGTCTGGAAACCTTGGTCAATAGTCAAAACTAGACCTCAAATTATAGTAAATGATGAGCTCTCCAGAACCGGGGAGCTTTTTAGTGACATGGATACTATGTTATTAAAAAGCAAGAAAATTTAAAAAATGTGATTATCGGTTTTTTGTGCTCAAGTGAATTTGTATTCTTGAACGTCATTGGTTACATTTATGGGATACCAACCCAACGCTCTTAAAATGTATAGAAACCTTCTATTATTGTTTGTCATAAGTTCTTTTGTGGCATGTAAATCAAAAACTGAAAAAGAAACTGATAACAAGGAAGAAATTGCTAAGGTCTTTCAACTCAAACAATCTGAGGAAACCATTCAAGTATTTGCTAAGGATGAGAATGTAGCTTTGGTTACCCAAAATGCCCAACCTAATTTTCGACCATTCCTTCATCCCATATTGGCCCCGAATTCACAGGCTGAACTCACACAGTACAGTCCTGGGCATCATCCACACCAAACTGGATTGTATTGGGGTTTTACAAGGGTCAATGGTTCTGGCGCCTCTCAAGAAGAATTAAAGAAATGGTTTTATAATCGCGACAAACCACAAGACATCCAAAAAAAAATTGGACGGGATTTTTTCCATAACCCTGGAGAAGGTTTTTGGCTAAAGGTATCGGCAGAAGTATTGACTCCTGAAGGGAACGAAGTACAATGGAAAACAGTGTACCATATGCTGGATGGCGATAAAAATCCAATACTAAAAGAGACCCAAACTTGGACCTTTACCCAGAAAGACAATAAATATTTGTTAAGTCTGGAATGGCAAGGCGAAGCATTGACCGATTTTACGGTCAATGAATTTGATTACGGGGGACTCTTTCTTAGAATGCCTTACGGGGAAGGCATCAAAGGAGAAGTAATGAATGCCGCGCGTCAGCGTAATGAAAAGGCAAACGAACAAAGAGCCATGTGGGCAGATGTCGGAATGGAGATAGAAGGCCTTGAAGAATGGGGGCACATTGCAATTTTCGACCATACAGAAAACAAAGGCTATCCTCAACCTTGGCGGGTTGATGGACAACTCGGTGTTGGGCCGGTATTGGCAAAATCAGGAGATTGGCAGATTAAAAGAGGGGAAACGAAAGTCTTTCAACATCAGATAGTAGCCTATACCGGAAAATTGGATGAAACCGAAATGAACGACCTATGGGGTGATTATGTGGGTGATAAAGGAATGTACAATACAGCGTCTCTTTGGCAAATTGCTAAACAAGAAGGTCGTGATGCGAAGCTCTTAAACCCAAAAGAGGCGGTCGAGGCTATGACCATCAAAGAGGGGTATAAAGTAAATGCGTTTGCCTCCGAACCTATGATTACGCAACCCATGGCTTTCTGTTGGGATGACAAGGGTAGGATGTGGATTGCTGAGAACCGGGATTATGAATCCAGATCAGAGGGTTTTTCAGGCTCAGGGGACAGCCGTATCTTAATATTGGAAGATACTGATGGTGATGGTGTCGCAGATAACAAAAAGGTATTTATGGAGGGCATTCCCTTTCCTTCTGCCATAGCCGTTGGCCATGGTGGGGTTTTTGTCGGAGCACCACCCAATTTACTTTTTGTACCCGATAAAAATCAGGATGACAAAGCTGATGAAAAAGATATAAAGGTGCTATTGACGGGCTGGGGCATCCGTGACCGACATGAAACCATTAACAGTCTGCATTGGGGTCCAGACGGGTGGTTATATGGCCTCGAGGGATTCGCGACGCCTTCCAAAATAAGAAAACCAAAAGAAGGAGAGAGTCGTCTTTACAAACATAGGGATGAGTTTCCAAAAGATTTATTGGAAGCTGATGGCGTGGATGTAAATGGAGGGGTTTGGCGCTATCACCCGCTAAAGGACCGTTTTGAAGTGGTCGCGCATGGCTTTAGCAATCCATGGGGAATCGATTATGATTCCAAGGGACAATTATTCATCTCGGCCTGTGTGATTCCACATATGTTCCATGTTATTCCTGGGGGTATTTACCACCGGCAGGGCGGTCAACATTTCAATCCTTATGTTTATGAGGATATCAAGACCATAGTGGACCATCGCCATCGTTCGGCACATGGCGGGGCACGGATTTATCAATCTGACGCCTTTCCTCCCGAACAGCAGGGACGGTTGTTTATGGCCAATATTCATGAACATGCCGTACTATCGGATATCATTAAACCCAATGGTTCTGGATTTACGGCCAGCCATGGGGAGGATTTTATGATGGCCAACAATGCTCAATGGGTAGGGTTTAGTATGGAAGTTGGCCCTGAAGGTGGATTGTATGTGCTGGACTGGCATGATGCTGAAATTTGTGGGGACGCTGTCGTCAATAAAGATACGGGCCGGGTGTTTCGGATAATGCCTGAAAAATCAGAGGCCAAAAATTGGTCTGGAAGATTTGATGATCTCAATGAAAAAAGCGATGAGGAGCTTGTAGGATTACAATTGAGTAAAAGTAATTGGCACGCACAACGAGCAAGGGTCATTCTTCAATATAGGGCCTCGAAAAAAGCCTTGAGTAGCGAGGCGGTTTCCCGATTGAACGAATTATTGGATACCGACAATAATGAAGATACCCGGTTACGGGCACTTTGGACATTACAGATTACTAACAATATAAGTACATCTAGACTAATCGATTTGTTGGGCGACAAGGATGAATACGTACGCTCCTGGGCCATCCAATTCTTAACTGAAGATGGTCAACCATCTGAAAAGGCAACCCAGACCATGACGGCATTGGCTAAGAAGGAATCATCTGCCGTTGTGCGCCGTTACCTAGCCGGGGCATTGCAACGTATAGATAAAGAAGCCCGTTGGGACATTGCATCGGCTCTAGTCAAATACAAGGAAGATGCCGAAGATCACAACATCCCAGTAATGCTCTGGTTGGGGATAGAACCCTTAATTGTAGAACAGCCCGAAAAGGCATTGGCTATGGTAAAAGACATTGGAATTCCATCACTAGTGCAAAAAATAGCGAGACGTTTGGTCGATGGGAATCGACTGGAGCCACTAATTGCTGCTTTGGATGAAAAATCTAATAAGCAAATAGATTTGCTGAATGGGTTAATAGCGGGAATGGATGGCAATATCGACCTAAAGGAACCATCCAATTGGGCGAAGACCTATAAGAGCTTGCAATCGAACTCGCAATTATCAGCTATGGCCGATGAGATAGCTCAAAATTTTGGCAATGCTGAAGTTGCAAAAAAAATGATGGCCATTATAAATAATCCATCGTCAACTTTAGAGGAGAAAAAAAATGCGATTCAACGGCTATCTGCCAAACAAAACTTGGCATTAGAAAGGGAACTACCAAAGCTAATGCAAAATCCGGATTTACGATTGGAGGCCATAAAGGCGATAGCGGCCTACGAGAAAAATGATTTGGGAATGCTATTGGGTAAAAATTATAACAATTTCACTGAAGAGGAGAAGCAAGAGGTAATACTGACTATGGCCTCCAGACCAATATATGGAAAGATTTTAGCCAAGGGACTTCAACAAGGCAGTGTATCAAAAAAGGATATTCCCGCCCATGTAGTGTTACAATTAAGGGCCGTACTTGGTAATGGTTTTGTGGAAATATGGGGGCCCATTGATGATATTTCCCAAACGCTTCAAGTGGAGTTCAAGAAATATCAAAGTCTAGTGACCGATGATGCCATTGCCAAGGCAGATTTGGACAATGGACGGGCAATATTTCAAAGCACCTGCTCAGCATGCCATATACTGCATGGAGAAGGGGGTAAGATTGGTCCGGACATAACCGGTTCCAATCGAACCAATACCACCTATTTGTTGAGTAATATCCTGAACCCTAGTGGAGATGTGCAAGAAGATTATAAATTGGTGGTGGTTACTACACAGGACGGTCGTACCTATAGTGGGAATATAATTGCTGAGAATGATAGAAATATAACGCTACGTGTTGTGGGCCAAGAACCCATTAATATTCCTAAATCCCAGATACAATCTAGGGATGTATCCGAAAAATCAATGATGCCCGAAGGCCTTTTAAATAACCTAACGGACGAAGAGGTCCTTGACTTATTTGCTTATTTAAAGGAATTGGAAGCACCTGCAACACTTTAATCAACGAATAATTAGTTTAACTGATGACACATAAAAAAATAAGAATTGCCATAGTGGGCCTCGGGTTTGGGGCAGAGTTCATCCCCATTTACCAAAGACATCCTAATGCCGAAATGGCTGCTATTTGTCAGCGGAACCGAGAAAAAATGGATGAAATTGGGGACGCCTTTGGCATTGAAAAAAGGTATACCGACTATTCCGAATTATTGAAGGACCCCGAGATTGATGCCGTCCATATCAATACGCCCATACCTAACCATGCCGAACAATCTATTGCGGCCCTAAAAGCAGGCAAACATGTGGCCTGTACGGTACCCATGGCAACTACAGTTGAGGAATGTCGCCAAATTGTAGAATTGGTTAAGGAAACGGGACTTTCCTATATGATGATGGAAACGGTGATTTATAGTCGTGAGTTCCTCTTTGTAAAGGATATGTATGAAAAGGGTGAGTTAGGCCGTATACAATTTTTAAGGGCATCACATCAGCAGGAAATGGCCGGATGGCCCGGCTATTGGGAAGGACTCCCTCCCATGCACTATGCTACCCATTGTGTAGGGCCCATTTTGGCACTACCTAAGGTTGAGGCCGAATACGTTTCGTGCTTTGGGTCGGGTAGGATTGATGAAAAATTGATTCCTATTTACGGTTCCCCATTTGCCTTAGAAACCTGTCATATAAAAATGAAGGACTCCGATTTGGCAGCGGAGCTTACCCGTTCGCTTTTTAATACGGCACGACAGTATCGCGAGAGTTTTGATGTATACGGAAGTAAAAAGTCTTTTGAATGGACGCTTATTGAGCATGAGGATTCGGTCATCCATACTGGGGAAACACCAGAACGTGTTAAGATTCCCGATTTCGCCCATTTATTGCCCGACGAAATCGCACCATTCACTTCAGCAGGAGTTTACGATTCCGATGACAATCAACACCTTTCTTTTATTCAAGGTGCAGGCCACGGAGGTTCACATCCGCATTTAGTACACGAATTTTTAATGGCCTTGGTGGAAGATAGGCAACCTTATCCCAATGCTATTCAATCCGCTAACATAACCTGTGTAGGTATATTGGCCCATGATTCGGCTATGAAGGGTGGAGAGATTATACGATTACCCGAGTTTACGTTGAGTAAGAAATGAGAACAGATAAAGATTTAGGATTATAATTTATTGAAAGTAAATATATGGAGTTGGCCTTATACTGATTATTCCAACTCAATTTCTAACTGTTTAATAATTTCATGTACTTTAGTTCGTAATTCTTCAAGTAATCTTTTTAAATATTTGTTATTAATATTCCCAGTACAACCAGAAATATTTCACCAATGGCATAAAGTAAATATTTGGATAACTTCTTTTCTGCTATCAGTTGCTGTCTAATTCTTCTAAAGAATTTAATCATTGATTATTGATTTGTAATAATGATCTTCTTCTCTAGGAGAAAATCATCCATTATATAATTATTTCCAATATCTTGAATCAAGGCTTTAATCTTCTTAAAACCCATTTTTTCATACGCTTTAATTGAATTAAGATTATATTTATTAACGGTCAATGTGATTTTAGTATAGGCTAAAGCTTCTGCTCTCCTTTGGATATACTGCATAGCCAATTTTCCAATTCCTTTTCCCCGGCACTCATTTAAAACATACAGTTTGCTTAAAAACAAGGAATCCTTTTTTCCATTAACACAGAAGTATCCAGCTGGATTTCCTTTATAGGTCATTAAATAATACTCTGACCCTTCTAGAACTTGTTTTTTGATTGCGTTAGCAGATTGAAATTTATCAAGCATATAGGTAACCTGATCAGCACCAATAATAGGTGTATAATGATCGATCCAAATGTTGGTCGCCAGATCAGCAATTTGTTGAAAATGTGGGTGGCTCTTCGCTCTATTGATTTGCGTCATATTTGTTTACCATTTGGGAAGATAATCTAACATGCCTAAAATGTGAAAAATGGCTACTACTAAGCTAGAAAATAAAAAGAAAACCAATAATGCTTTTCCACCTGGAACTTTATATGAAGCGGTTTTTTTTAACCTTCTCGTTTTAACGACCATTGCATAAGGTACTATGAACAATCCAAATACGACAACCAGTCCGGCAAAGCCTATGGCCGCAATAAATCCATCGGGAAAAAAGAAACTAGCAATACCTGAGGGCAAAAAGGTAATGCAAGCCGTATAAAAGCGTCCTTTTGGGCTATCAGCAAAGGAGAATGTATCTGCGATATAGTCAAATAGCCCTAATCCAACGCCGAGGAAAGAGGTTATAATAGCAAAATTGGAAAAAACGGTTAAAGTAATATTTAGAGTTTCGCTACTCCCGTTTTGGCCTAGTGCATTTACTAAATCCCCAATATTTCCTCCAGATTCATTTACGACGACAAATTCAGGTCTTGAAATATTGCCAAAGATGACGAATATAAATAGGGCATAAACCAAAAGAGCTAGTACTGAACCAAATAATAATCCCTTTCTAATAGTGTCAGTATTTTGACCATAATGTTTATATAAACTGGGAACTATTGTAGCAAATCCAAAGGAGGTCATATAGTAAGGCAGTGCCGCCCAAGTGTATTGCAAATACTCCGAAGATTGTCCGTTTATGTCAAATAATTTGATGGTATCTACATTGATTGCCAAACCGAACATTGATAAAACGAATGTGATGACCATTCCAATGACCAATATAGAAGAGATGCGGCCAACCATTCGAGTACTCAACCATACTATTGTTGCCAAACAACAACCGAAAATAAGGCTAAGTAACCCTTGGTACCAGCTGATATTATTAAGCACCTCCCAATCTAATGTATTGGATATTATACTGCCAAAAGCACTAAAATAGGCATACAGTAAAATGTATAATAGGAAGGCAATCGAGATACCGGTCAAGGAATTCCATGTTTTCCCCAATATTTTTTTGACGATGGTATCAAAGCTTGCCCCTGGTTCAAATTGGATATTAGCCTCCAAAAGATAAATGGCCGATAAGTAATTTAAAAACCATAATAGAAGAAGGGAGAAAATACTGAAAATGAACCACATTCCCGAGGAGACAACCGGCAGTGAAAACATTCCGGCCCCAACGGCAGTGCCTGCCGTTAACACAATTCCCGTTAATACAGACTTCTTTTTAGGTAAGCTCATAGGTTGGTTTTAAAGTCATTAGTTTTCGGTTTTTTTAATAACAGCGACTTGTATATAAATATAAGTGTGTCTGTTTTCTAAATATAGTGGAATAAAAGCAACTAAATATAATATTCAAATGTGAATGCTCATGAAGAACCGGAAGAACCAATAAACATGGGGATAGTATATTCCATGTCAGGTCAAGTACCTCTGTTTGTCCTGGCACAGGCTCTGTCGAGACCTTTGGGCTTTAGTAATTTTAATGACCTCTCGACTGCGTTCGAAACGATATTTTGGGTATTTTTTTGTTGAACTTCCCTTTATTTTTCTTCAAATAAAAGCCAGTATTCTGGATCAAGAACGATAGTATCGGGACGTGAGTCTGTTTCAATCTCAAATTCCAAAGATTTTTTATTCACTTGCTGGGTTACTATTGTTACTTCATCATCATCCACGAGTCCAATTTCAAGTGGAAAATGAAATACATGATGATTTTGTAGTTGTTCCAAGACTATTTTTACCTTCCCTCTTTTATAGCTCCAACTCCATTTGATTTCCGGATGACCTTTTGTAAAAAGCCACTGTTGAAAGAAAGTCTCCAAATCTGTGCCAGAGACCTCTTCCATAATTTTGCGGAAATCCGTTGTCATGACATTGGCATTCTGATAGGTTTCATAATAGGTGCGAATGCCCTTCCAAAATGCAGCATCACCCAATTTATGACGTAGCATATTTAACACCCAACCGCCTTTTTGATACGTATTCGTACTAAGTACTTTCATGGGGTCTTTGATGTTAAGGTCAACAATGGGTGCGGGATTCTGTTTGTAATAATCGATGACCTGTTCTCTGTCTAGCGCCAATTCTGCCCTTCTTTTTTCATCTCCATAGAAATTTTCTAAATATAAAATCGAAAAATAAGTAGCAAAACCTTCACTGAGCCAAACATGGTTCCAGTTATTTTCGGTAGCTGAATTACCGAACCATTGGTGTGCAATTTCATGGGCTATCAAACCTTCAACGGTATTTTTTCCGGTAACCGAATTCTCAAAATAGGAAATGGTGCCTGCATTTTCGAGTCCACCCCATTGTGTTTTTGCTTGCATATTGGCCAGTTTGGCATATGAATACGGACCAATATGGTCAATGAAATATCTAAGGACCTTTGATGCCACACTATAATCCGAGAAACCCTCCAGTCTATTTTCGGGGTATACCCATGCGGTCACTGGAATATCATGAACCACCTCCAACAATTTACTTGCAAATTTGGTTACCCCAATAGTGACGACCTTCATGGCCACCGGAGCTTGTTCTTTATAAATAGTAAGTTTATAGCCGCTACCCAGATTACTTTCCTCCGTTTTTTTACCGGTAGCAACTACATCGTAATGGTCAGGTGCGGTAATCCAGAATTCTATGGTCGCCTTATCATAGGGATGGTCAACTGAAGGTAGCCAATGTCGCGCTAAATTGGGCCAATTATCTCCAAAAAATGAGCGTTGTCCAAATTTGGTAGTATCAATCACCAATCCCTTTTGTGGGATGCCATGGTATTGGACTTTGAATGTTCTGGTCTTTGGTCCGTTGATAGACGGGGAGATTATAATTTTGTTTAATTTGTGGCTATAAGTCGCTAGGCTATCACCTTCGACGACTTGGGTCACATTCATACCGTAAGCTCCCGATATACCAATGAGGTCTAAGGCAAATTGACTAGATTCATTTTTAAAATCGACGGTAATCAAAGCTTCCCCTTTTATTTCATTAGTGTCATCATTTAGGAAAAGATTAAAAACATAACCCTTCACATCGACGGATTCATTTTTTTGATACGGGTCTTGCGCGTTTAAGAAAACAACGAAGAGCAACAGAAATACCGTAATTAAGGTATTTATTTTGGTTGTTTTATCTTTCATCTATCTATGTTTTCATTTATGAAGATGAGGTTTTTGCGAAATCAAATGGTTCTTTTCATCTTTTCCCTGATTTCTTCCAAACACAAATTACCCAAACTTCCTTCATGGGTATGTTCAATATCTCTTTTGGGAGTAAAGGTTCCTTCATTGATTTCAATCCCCATTTTTTTATAAGCATCCCTAAAAGGTAGCCCATTTTGAACCAACTCGTTCAAGGTGTCAACGCTAAATAGATAATCGTATTTTGGATTATCGAGAATGTTTTGATTCACTTTTATTTCCTTTAAGCTAAAAGTCAATATCTCTAAGCAAGCTTTTAAATCTTGGATTGCAGGAACAATAACTTCCTTGACGAGTTGTAGGTCTCTATGGTACCCACTGGGAAGGTTGTTCGTAATCAAAATTAATTGATTGGGCACGGCCTGTAGTTTGTTGCACTTGGCCCTCACCAATTCAAAGACATCCGGATTCTTTTTATGGGGCATGATGCTACTGCCTGTGGTCAGTTCGTCAGGGAAGGAGATAAAATCGAAGTTCTGGCTCATATACAAACAGATATCCATGGCCATTTTGGATAGGGTTGCGGCAATACTCGACATTCCAAAAGCTGTGGCCTTTTCTACTTTACCCCGCCCCATCTGGGCAGCCACCACATTGTACTTTAGGGTATCAAACTCCATTTCTTGGGTGGTGAATGTTCTATCGATTGCAAACGAACTTCCATAACCCGCTGCACTTCCCAAAGGATTTTGATCTGCCACTTTATACGCAGCCTCAATAAAGTAAAGGTCATCTATTAAACTTTCAGCATAGGCAGAAAACCATAGGCCAAAAGAAGAGGGCATGGCAATCTGCAAATGGGTGTAACCGGGAAGCAAGACATCTTTATGCTTTTCGGCCAAATCCATTAATAATTCAAAAAGATCAACGGTCCCACTTTTTAGTTCGGATAATTCATTTTTCAAGTAAAGGTGCATGGCTACCAAAACCTGGTCATTCCGTGAACGTGCTGTGTGTATCTTTTTGCCCGTATCCCCTAATTTTTCGGTGAGTAGAAATTCTATTTTAGAATGCATATCCTCAAAAGAATCCTCAATAGTAAAAGTGCCTTCCGCAATGGAGGCACCGATATTGTCCAATTCTGAAACCAATGCATCCGTTTCCGATGAGGTTAACAACCCTATTTTCCCAAGCATTTTGGCATGGGCCTTGGAAGCAATAACGTCATATTTGGCCAAGAGCAGATCGAGTTCCCTATCATTACCTACCGTAAAGTGGTCTATTTTTTTATCTGTGCTAAATCCTTTGTCCCAGAGTTTCATAGTTATTCAATTAACATTTTGCAATGAACAATTTACAATTGTACATTGTTTACTAATTCTTGTTTATTGTAAAAATCCTGATAGGATTTTTACATACAAATCAATTCCTTCTTCAATTTCCCTGACATAGATAAATTCGTTGGCCGAATGGGAACGTGTACTGTCCCCGGGTCCCAATTTTATGGACTGACAGGTCAATGCTGCTTGATCGGATAGGGTAGGGGAACCATAGGTTTCCCGTCCTAAAGCAATTCCCGATTGTACCAAAGGGTGATTTGTATCGATAGAAGATGAATTCAACCGTAAGGAGCGTTCCTCTAATTCACAAGGCGCCTCAGCTTTTAGTACATCGGCAATTTCTTGATTGCTGTAGCAATCGTTTACGCGGACATCGATGACGAGGTCCGTATGCGCGGGAACAACATTATGTTGGCTTCCTGCACTTATTTGGGTTACTGTAAGCTTTACATCTCCCAAAGCTTCGGAGGTCTTTTCAAACGTATAGTTTTTGAACCATTCCAAGACTTTAATAGTATTGTAAATGGAGTTGTCATTGTTCGGATGTGCGGCATGTGATGGCGTACCTTTAACGACAGCGTCAAATACGACCAGCCCCTTTTCGGCGATGGCCAAATTCATGAGGGTTGGTTCCCCTACTATGGCCACATCTATTTTTGGTAGATGGGGGAGTAGGCCCCTAAGACTTTTAGGACCCGCATTTTCTTCTTCTGCCGAGGCTACCATTAAAATGTTATGGTTTAAATTTTCTTCACTATAAAAATAAACGAAAGTTGCCAGCAAGGAAACCAATGGCCCACCAGCATCATTACTACCCAGACCATACAATTTACCATCCTCGATATGCGGATGGAAAGGGTCTCTGGTATACGCTTTGTTTGGCTTTACCGTATCGTGATGGGAATTTAAGAGTAATGTGGGCTTTGCATCATCCCAATGCTTATTTTTCGCAAAAATATTGTTGGTTTCCCTTTGAAAAGGAATATCAAATGTGTCGAACCATCTTTCAATGGCTTCTGCCGTATGATGCTCCTCTCCGGAAAATGATTGAATGGAGATGAGTTCCTTTAATAGTTCGATTGCCTTTTCGGTAAGCATTTCTTCGGTCTTCATAGGGTTATCGTAGTAAATACTTTGGAATCTGATTGGAGCATAGAAATATCGCCGATACACACTTTATTGACTTTTTGTTGGAGTGCAAGAAAACAATTGTGCATTTTGGGAAGCATGCCGTCGGCGATAATATTTTTGTCCAGCAATTCCTTATAACTCTTAGAATCTATATTTTTCACGACCGAGCTCTCATCAGAAACGTTCATCAGAACACCTTTCTTTTCAAAGCAATAATACAAGGTGGTTTCGTAACTTTCGCTCATGCCAATAGCAATTTCGGAGGCTATCGTATCTGCATTGGTATTTAAAAGTTGCCCATTGCCATCATGGGAAATGGCACAAAATACAGGGGTTAATCCGACGTGTAAAAATGAACTGATCAATTCCGAATTAATGCCATCAAGGTCTCCTACAAATCCAAAATCAACATCTTTGACCGGTCTTTTATGAGCCTGTATGGTATTGCCGTCCGCTCCGCTCAAACCAATAGCATTAATGCCAAGTGCCTGTAGTTGCACCACTATATTTTTGTTGGTCAGTCCGCCGTAAACCATGGTGATAACCTCTAGGCTTTTGGCATCGGTAATCCGCCTTCCGTGAGTCATTTTAGATTCAATGCCCATTTGGGAGGCCAATTTCGTAGCTAATTTTCCACCTCCATGCACCAAAATCTTAGACCCTTCCATCTTTGAGAAATTTACTAAAAACCGATGAAGTTCAGCTTGGTCTTCTATAACGTTTCCGCCAATTTTCACTATGGATAATTTTTTCATTTCGTTTTTGCAATTTGGACCTGTCAGGTCCTTTCTTTCTAACTATGCCTATTTCATTTAAGTATTC
>JAGLKG010000034.1 GCA_023141835.1 Maribacter sp.
ACATCGGCAAGCGGGGAATTCAAGTCCGTGGTGGTATAGTCCAGATTTTGGAGATTCCTAAACCTTCTATAAAATGCCTGTTCCGGTGCAAAATGCAATACTTTTAGGTTTGCCGTGAAAAAATTGGTATTGCTCTTAAGAAACAGCCACAACAATCTATGGCGTTCCAATGATAAGGTAGAAGGTGATAGAACATTATCTCTCGGGCTTTCGTAACCATAGGGTAAAAAACTTCTGAAATATTTGCCATCGATTGGATCCATAAAGGTATTTCCCTTGAGCCAAAAAGCCATTATAGGCCTTATCCCGTAGCTTAGTTGTATAAGCAAAGGTCTTGGCACTATATTTAATATATATTTAAAAAGCCTTTTCATAATGTCATTCCTGCTAAAGTCGGAATACGTAGGTTCAAATAGGTGCAAATTTTGGTTTCTGCTTGAGTGGGAATGACAATTCTACAGTTTAATTTTTTCCTGCCGAAATTCATCCTCTTCATTACTTTCTATACCTAAGGCCTCATAAATGTACTGAAAAGTGGAGAGCAACTCTGGTTTGCCATTTACAATGGCAACATTATGTTCAAAATGAGCACTTGGTTGACCGTCAGCCGTCAAGATGGTCCAGCCATCTTTAAGTTGTTTAATTCTTTTGGTTCCCATATTGATCATGGGTTCAATGGCAACTACCAGGCCTTCAGCGAATTTTTTACCCCTCCCTCTTTTTCCATAATTGGGCATTTCAGGGCCTTCATGCAATTTTGTGCCTAAACCATGACCCACCAATTCACGAACAACCCCATAACCATGGCTTTCGCAGTAATTTTGGATAGCATAGGCAACATCGCCAACGCGATTATTTGTCTTAAACTCACGAATGCCCAAGTAGAGCGATTCTTTAGTGACCCTTAGCAATTTTTGGGTTTCCGGAGCGACCTCACCAACTTCAAAGGTATAGGCATGATCACCATAAAATCCATTTTTAAGAGCTCCACAATCCACTGAAATAATATCTCCTTCCTTGAACGGATCTCCCGTTGGAATACCATGAACGACTTGGGCATTGGGGCTCATATTCAAAGTATTGGGAAAATCGTACATTCCAAGAAACCCAGGTTCAGCACCTTGTTCCCTAATAAATTCCTCTGCCAATTTATCAAGAGACAATGCATTCGCCCCAGGTTTGATTTCAGAGGCGAGCATCCCTAATGTTTTCGAAACTACCAAGGCACTTTCGCGCATTAGTTCTATTTCTTCAGGAGTTTTAATCTTTATCATAGCCCGCAAAGGTAAAATAATCTAGAAATATCCTATACCAAAGATTTTTGTGTCATCAATTCTGGTTGGGCTACACCGATTAGTTTCAATATAGTTGGAGCAATATCACCCAAAACTCCATCTCTTATTTCTTTAATATCTTGATCGACTAAAATCAACGGAACCGGATTGGTAGTGTGGGCAGTATTCGGAGATCCATCTGGATTTATCATTGTGTCGCAATTTCCGTGATCTGCAATGACTATGGTTGAATAACCGTTTTCCAAGCCTACATTAATAACCGATTTTGCACAACTGTCTACAGTTTCACAAGCTTTTATTGCGGCATTCATATCGCCGGTATGACCTACCATATCTGGGTTGGCAAAGTTTAGACAGACAAAATCGGCATCACCTTTTTCTAATTCGGGAATAATAGCATCCCTAATCTCATAAGCACTCATTTCTGGCTTTAAATCATAAGTGGCTACCTTTGGTGAAGGGCACAATATTCGCTTCTCCCCTTCGAAAGGAACCTCCCGACCTCCATTAAAAAAGAAGGTAACATGTGGATATTTCTCGGTCTCCGCGATACGAATTTGCTTTTTGTTATTTCTGGATAGAACTTCACCCAATGTATCCTTGATGTTTGCTTTGTTATACACAACGTGGATGTTTTTGAATGAATCATCATAATTGGTCAGGGTAACATAGTACAGATTCAATGGATGCATATTCAATTCATGCATATATTCTTGACTGAGTACATGTGTCAATTCCCTTCCCCTGTCTGTTCTGAAATTAAAAAAGATGACCACATCATCTTCTTTTATTTGGGTCAATGGCTCGCCATTTGCATTGGTCATGACTATTGGATCAATGAACTCATCTGTTACATTGTTGTCATAACTGCCCTGCATTGCCATGGAAATATCTTGGATCTTTTCGCCCACATTATTTACCAATACATCATAGGCCTTTTTTACCCGTTCCCAACGCTTGTCCCTGTCCATTGCATAATATCTGCCAACAACCGTGGCCAATTTTGCATTTTTGTTGGAACAGAATTGTGTAAGGTCTTCCAAAAATCCCTTTCCGCTTTTTGGGTCTACATCACGGCCATCCGTAAAGGCATGGACAAACATATTTTTAAGTCCGTAATTTTCACCCGCATCTATCAAACCCGTAAGATGAGAGGTATGGCTGTGAACGCCTCCATCGCTGACCAATCCCAAGAAATGGACATCTTTGTTGTGCTGTTTGGCATACTCAAAAGCGTCTATTAGGACTTGCTCGTCTTTTAAAGTATTTTCCTTTACAGCGAGGTTTATTTTGGCCAAATCTTGATACACTATTCTGCCGGCACCTAAATTCATATGGCCAACTTCACTGTTTCCCATCTGTCCTTCAGGCAGTCCTACGTTCATGCCATCGGTAAGTAAATTTGCATCTGGGTATTTTGTATATAGCGAATCTACAAAGGGTGTATTTGCATTGTCGATTGCCGAAATCTTTGGGTCTGGAGATTTACCCCAACCATCTAAAATCATTAAAATCACTTTCTTGTTCATGGTTGATTTATTACTTAAACGCAAAAATACTGCGATCTGATTAGTATAACTATTTATTGATTATGCTTTTTCATCAATCTTAAATTGTTCGAGCTGTCTATGGACGAAATCAGATGTAAAGT
>JAGLKG010000340.1 GCA_023141835.1 Maribacter sp.
ACACGCCAGAGAATTAGAACCAATACAAAGTCTAAAAAGTAGGGGAGCCCATTATGATTTAATTGATCAATCTTGCCATTCGGCGATGAACAAATTAGTATCCCTTCCACCTCCGTTGTTGCGGTTACTTGAGAAAGCCAAATATTTACCATCATTAGAGAAGACCGGAAAAGCATCAAACGTCTGCCCGTGGGTTACACGTTCCAGGTTTTTGCCGTCAATATCTATCAAGTATAAATTAAAAGGAAAACCTTTAGTAGCTTCAAAATTGCTTGAAAAGAGTATTTTTTCTCCTGAAGGATGAAAAAATGGACTCCAATTGGCGTTACCTAAGAATGTGAGTTGTTTTAGGCCACTTCCATCGGCATTGCAAATAAAGAGCTCCATATCGGTAGGTTCAACCAAACCTTGGGCAAGTAATTCCTTATATTCTTTAATGGCCTCTTTGGTCTTAGGCCTTGAAGCCCTGAAAATAAGTTTGGTGCCATCTGGTG
This sequence comes from Maribacter sp., assembly GCA_023141835.1. Classification (GTDB taxonomy): domain Bacteria; phylum Bacteroidota; class Bacteroidia; order Flavobacteriales; family Flavobacteriaceae; genus Maribacter_A. Next base: position 495 of record JAGLKG010000340.1, read on the forward strand.
AAAAGAAGGCGCCTCCGTCATAACCCAATTCGTTCGTAATTTGTTTTACATCGCTCCCGTCCAAGTTCATGGTATACAATTCAAGGTCACCACTTCGCGTGGAGGTAAATACAATTTTATCACCTTTTGGAGAAACCGTTGCTTCGGCATCATAACCAGGTTCATTGGTCAATTGTGCGGTTATATTTCCTTCCAGATCAGCTACGAATATATCAAATGAATCGTAAACGGGCCAAACGTAATTGCCATTCTTGCGCAGAGGTACTTCAGGACAAGCTGGGTCATCTAGATGAGTAGAACCGTACACAAAATGAGAATTGTCAGGTAAGAAATAGGCGCAGGTGGTACGGCCCATTCCAGTACTTACCATGGGTGGTTTCCTATTTTTGAAAGTATCCTTTAAATCCATTAAGAACATCTGGTCACATTCTAAGCCCCATTGTTTATTATTCGACTGAAAGATCATTTGTTTGTCATCAAAACTCCAATAGGCTTCGGCATTATCACCTCCAAAAGTTATTTGCCGAATAGATTTAAAATGTTTTTCACCATTGTAGATCAAAGTATCCGAACCTGCCATTAGGGTTGAAGAATTTTCTTTGGCAACAGTTTCTTTCTTGGATTCGGTTTTGCAATTGCAGCATAAGATTACAATGGCAAAACATAGAATAGTTCTCATAGGATGTTTAATTTTGGATAAAACTATATGCAAAAATGATAAAAAAGATAGCAATCCCACTGATTTTGTTGTTAATAGCATCCTGTAAAAAAGAAAAAGCGTCAACCTTTAGTCTTCAAGATGATGTTTATTTTCTGGCAAGCGATAGTCTTAACGGTCGTGAAACAGGTACTGCGTACGAGCTAAAGGCTGCTCAATATATTGTGCAAAGAATGAAAGATCTGCACCTTGATCCTGCCGGGGATTCAGTATCATATTATCAATCATTTTCATTTAAGCCTAAAAAAGACCCGCATCAAGAAGTTACCTATGTTAACGGTGATAGCTCAATTACCGGGAACAACATTATAGGCTATTTGGATAATAAAGCCAAAAACACCATCATTATTGGAGCCCATTATGACCATTTGGGAATGGGCGGTGAAAGTTCATTATATCGCGATGGTGCAGCTATACATAATGGTGCAGATGATAATGCCAGCGGTGTTGCGGTAATGCTTCAATTAGCTGATAGTCTCTCTAACAGTCAAAATAAAAACAACAATTATTTATTTATGGCTTTTTCTGGAGAGGAAAGAGGATTGTTGGGAAGTAATTATTTTGCTAAAAACCCAACTGTTGATCTTACCCAGATTAATTATATGATTAATATGGATATGGTGGGAAGATTAAGGGAGGACAAGTCCTTATCCGTAAGCGGCACTGGTACCTCACCAATCTGGAACCAAGTATTGAATGCGTCAAATCCAGGTTTTAATCTGGTACTTAAAGAATCTGGGGTAGGGCCATCTGATCACACTTCTTTTTACCTCCAGGACATTCCCGTACTACACTTTTTTACAGGACAACATGAAGATTATCATAAACCCACTGATGATGCCAACAAGTTAAACTATGAAGGTATGCAAATGATTGTGGGTTATATAACATCAGTGATTTCCGAGCTTGATGATGATTCTAAATTAACCTTTATAAAGACAAAGAATGAAAGCGAGGAAGTACCACGCTTTAAAGTGGCACTAGGTGTCGTTCCAGATTACCTTTTTGATGGGAAAGGCATGCGAATAGATGGGATCAGTGAAGATAGGCCAGCCCAAAAAGCGGGCTTGATAAAAGGTGACATTGTTATTCAATTGGGTGATAGTGTTGTAGTTGATATGATGAGTTACATGCGTGCATTGTCAACTTTTGAGGAAGGTAATTCTACCAAAGTGATTGTTGATAGGAAAGGTGAAAAGCTAGAAGTAAACATTACTTTTTAAAAAGTATTATTTTTGCGCCACATTTTTTAAATAATAGATGCCAAAAATCGGAGACATACAATTGCCTGAATTCCCTTTGCTTCTTGCACCTATGGAGGATGTAAGCGACCCGCCTTTTCGGGCATTGTGCAAAGAGCAAGGTGCCGATGTGGTATATACCGAATTTATATCGTCTGAAGGATTGATCCGTGATGCTGCCAAAAGCGTCATGAAGCTCGATATTTATGAAAAAGAACGTCCGGTTGGCATTCAGATTTTTGGGGCTAATTTAGATTCCATGTTACAATCGGTTGAGATTGTGGAAAAATCCAAACCCGATATTATCGATATTAATTTTGGCTGTCCGGTAAAAAAAGTGGTAAGTAAAGGCGCTGGAGCGGGCATATTAAAAGACATTGATTTAATGGTATCCCTGACCAAGGCAATGGTAGAACGCACCCATTTGCCCATTACTGTAAAAACAAGATTGGGCTGGGATCACGATTCGATTAAAATCGTTGAGGTGGCAGAGCGATTACAAGACGTAGGCTGTCAGGCTATTGCAATTCATGGTAGGACCCGGGTTCAGATGTATAAAGGCAATGCTAATTGGGCTCCGATTGCCGAAGTAAAGAACAATCAGCGCATGCATATTCCCGTTTTTGGGAACGGGGACATAGATTCTCCCGAGGCCGCTATGAAAATGCGCGATGAATTTGGGTTGGATGGCGCTATGATCGGGCGAGCCAGTATTGGCTATCCCTGGTTTTTTAATGAAGTAAAGCACTACTTTGAAACTGGGAAATATTTGGCCCCACCAACTATGGTAGAACGGGTTGACGCTGCCCGTAGACATCTTGAAATGGCGATTGATTGGAAGGGCGAAAAATTAGGTGTTTTTGAGACCCGTCGCCATTATACCAACTACTTCAAAGGGATTCCCAACTTTAAGGAATATCGAATGAAAATGGTGACCAGCGATGAATCAGTGGATGTATTCGCAGCCTTTGACGAAGTCCTGGAAAAGTTCAGGAATCATGAGTTTTCCAACCTCTAAACCGAGATTAATTTTTTGGTAATTCTACTACTGGCAATTTTTGATGCTATAATCCCCAAGATTATAATGGTTGCGAGAACTATGCCCACGTTGATCAATTGATATTCTACAGGATAAGCCAATGAAGGGGTTATTTTGAGCCAGCCAAAGGCTAATTGAGACCAAATCAACAAGGAAGCCACTGCAACACCGATAATGCCTCCGGCGGTTGTGACCAGTATTCCTTGAACAAAATAAATTCTTCTGAGTTCCTTGATGGTAGAACCCAAGCTATACAAGGTTTTGGAATTCTGTTGTTTATCCAAGATCATCATAATAATGGCCCCGACAACATTGAAAAGAGCAATAATCAAAACAAGGGTAAAAATGAGATAAGTAGCCAAATTTTCAGTATTCAACATACGATACAAGGTGCTATTTTGTTCCTCCCTGGTCTTTAGTACAATAGTATCGCTGAACACTTCATTAATGTTGTCTCTAATTCGCTCCGCATCCACATCAGGGTTTAGTTTAAAATTGATGCCTGACACTTGTGTACTGTCCTTTTCCAGCAGCGCTTGTACAAGGGGTAGATTTGTGAATACATATTTTTTATCCAATGTTTCCTCTACGGAATATACATCGCTAATAACAAGTGGTAGTTCATTGTATGGCCTGGATTGCGAAATTGACCCTTTGCCGGGTTTGGGAGCAATAATGATAAGTGGACTTCGATTGTTGACGGATAAGCCTAATTTATGGGTAATTCCGATCCCTGCTACCCCTTGTTGGTCCTCCAATGACCAATTTCCATAAATGAGGGCACTATCCATTTCAGTAGTTTTAGTATAGTCCCTATCGACTCCCTTAATGTAAGCGAAATGGTTCTTTCCTTTATGGGTCAGGGAAACTTGCTCCTCCAACTCCTTGGAAAAAGAAACAATTCCTTGGATATGGGACAGTTTGTTTTCCTGTTCGGGAGTAATACTAAAAACTTTCCCTGTACTAGGGGAGGCCTTTAAATCAGGGTCAAAAATAGTGGTGTACGACAGACTGAAGGTTTTTAAACCTGCAAATCCTGAAAGCACTATAAATAGGGAAGTGGAACCTATTACAATGACGAGAAATGTGATAAAATTAATGATGTTCACAGCATTTTGACTGCTTTTGGAACGAAGGTATCGCTTAGCTATGTATAGCGGAAAATTCAAGCTCTAGGACTTTTTTCTATTGTCGAGCAGATCTCTGTTTTCAATTGGGTTTTCATCACCCTTCAATGACTTTTCAATGTTTTCGATATAATCCAACGAATCGTCCAAAAAGAACTGAAGTTCAGGAACCCTACGCAGCTGGTGTTTGGTACGTTGCGCCAACTCGTGTTTGATCAAGGGTTGGTTAGATTTTATGCCCTCCAACAATTCCAGGGCATTCGTATTCGGAAAAATACTTATATAAACTTTGGCTATGGATAGATCTGTGGTGACCGTAACTTTGGATACAGAAATTAAGACGCCGGTTAAACCACCACCAATGGCTGCGCGCTGTAAAATATCAACGATATCCTTCTGGATTACCCCACTAATCTTTTTCTGTCGTTGTGTTTCCATAGGGCAAAAATACGCAGAATTAAGTGTAAATTTGTGTAACGGAATCTATATCTATTAAAATCAATGCAATTGGAAAAAATAGAACACATAGGAATTGCGGTCAAAGACCTTGAAAAGTCCAACGAACTCTTTGAAAAACTATTTGGAACAAGGCATTATAAAGTAGAGGAAGTAGCTTCAGAAGGTGTTAAAACCTCCTTTTTCAAGGTAGGTCCAAATAAAATCGAATTATTGGAACCGACAAAGGACGATGGGCCAATTGGCAAGTTCTTGGCCAAGAAGGGCGAAGGCATACACCACATTGCTTTTGCCGTAGAGGACATTACCGCTGAAATAACAAGATTAAAAGAGGAAGGTTTTATTGTTTTAAATGAGGAACCGAAGAAAGGGGCGGACAATAAGCTTGTCGCTTTCTTGCATCCAAAAACGGCTAATGGTGTTTTGATTGAACTATGTCAGGAGGTGCCTGACTAATGTTTTAAAAAGGGAAGGATTATTTTTTCACATAAATGGGTGCACATTATTTTGTGTAGTTGGGCTTATTAATTAAATTTGCCCACTTTTTGTTGCAATTGTCGCTATAAACCAGATAGCAAAGACAAGCAAATAAAATTGGTCCTATAGCTCAGCTGGTTAGAGCACCTGACTCATAATCAGGGGGTCCCTGGTTCGAGCCCAGGTGGGCCCACTTAATAATCAACCACTTACAAT
>JAGLKG010000341.1 GCA_023141835.1 Maribacter sp.
TTGTTGTTTTTGGAAATTTCCTCCTTTGTAGCAGCAATCTGTGTTTTTATTGGTCTACTTCTATTGTATATACGAAGAATAACGGACGTCCGAATTAAGATGGTAACCACCAAAATGGATATTTTTGTGGAACTACTGCTACTGTTTCAAATATTTACAGGAATGTACACCGCAGTATTCATGAGATGGGGAAGTTCTTGGTTTGCTTCTGTAATGTCTCCCTATTTAAAATCCATTTTCACTTTTTCACCAGATATTACCGCCGTAAGCGCTATGCCATTACTATTTAAATTACACGTAATAGGTGCTTTTGTAATTATATTAATGGTGCCATTTACACGTTTGGTGCACTTTCTGGTATATCCGTTAGACTACATTTGGAAACCTTACCAGCAAGTTATCTGGAATTGGAACAAAAGGAAAGTCAGGAGCCCAAAAACACCCTGGTCCATTCATCGTCCTAAAAATAATTGATTTCAGAAATACCTAATTCACATTTTAACTAACTAAAATCACATTATAAATCACCAATGGAAAAATCTGCACCGCAATTACTGAACTTTAAAGACCCAAGTATAAGAACTTTGCATTTAACTTGGATCGCTTTTTTCTTAACTTTTGTTGTTTGGTTTAATGTAGCACCAGTTTTAACAAAAATGTTAGATCAATTCGACTGGCTAACCAAGGCCAATGTTAAATCTATTATTTTATGTAATGTTGCTTTAACAATTCCTGCTCGGGTTGTGGTCGGAAATTTAATAGACCGCTATGGGCCGAAAATAATTTTTGCCGCTTTAATGGTTTTAACGGTAATACCTGGATTACTATTTGCTTTTGGAAACACACTTACCGTTTTAACCATCTCTAGATTGTTTTTAGGTACAATAGGTGCTGGTTTTGTGATCGGGATTAAAATGACGGCCAATTGGTTCACTCCCAAATATATTGGTAGAGCCGAGGGTTTTTATGCGGGTTGGGGAAATTTTGGGTCAGCAGCAGCAGCAGCGCTAGTGCCATTCTTCGCGATTTCCATAATTGGGGGCGATGATGGTTGGAGATGGTCTTTGGCCATTACCAGCCTCATGTGTGGAGCCTATGGGATATTTTATTTCTTTGCTGTAAAGGACCATCCTGAAGGTGTTGAGGTCAAGGTGAAAAAAGGGAAATTAGAACCTATGCCCATTACCTCAATAAAGGACCTGGCGCAATACTGGTTTTGGCAGTTTCCGTTATTTGGTGCCATTGGTTTGGTCGTTTATAACTTACATAAACAACAAGTTGATGGTCATGCCATGTTAAGTTGGACAACGGTCTATGTAATATGGGGAGTATTGTTCCTTGTTTATTTAATGGATGTTATAAAAGTAACCAATCATAACTTACCTAAAATAAAAGCAGGAATCCCAGATAAAGATAAATACCACTTTGGAAGTATTGGAGCCTTAAATTCAACCTATTTTGCCAATTTTGGGGCTGAACTGGCCATTGTATCCATGCTGCCCATGTTTTTCTATCAAGTGTTTAGCACCTTGTTAAATGCCAATGGAGAGCGAATAGTAACACTGGAGATAGCTGGTCTTGTTGCTGGTTCATTCGCGGTTATTAATTTAATAGCTCGTCCGTTGGGGGGACTACTTTCGGATAAAATGGGCAATAGAAAAAAAACAATGCTTTTATATATGGGGGGAATAGTAGTAGGTTTTTTCCTGATGGCCATTATTGCAAAAGTTGGGTCGGTTAATGTCAATACTGGCGAAGTAACCCTAGTTCCCTTATACAATACAGTAACCTGGTTAGTAGTTTCAATATTGATTACCATGTTCGCTTCCTTTTTTGTACAAGGAGCGGAAGGAGCTACGTTTGCTATGATACCGACTATTAAAAGAGACATGACAGGGCGTATTGCAGGAATGGCGGGTGCCTATGGTAATGTTGGTGCTGTATTCTATTTGTTTTTATACACCATGATGGATGAAAAGACCTTTTTGTATATACTCTCGGCAGGAGCTTTTATTAGTTTAGTTTATACCATCATTGCATTAAAAGAACCTGAAGGTGCTTTTGAAGACCATTTATAATAGAATTTTTAAAACCACGTATTATGTCTGTTAATATTAAAGATTGGAATGTAGAAGATGAATCTTTTTGGAAATCCGAAGGAAAAAAAATAGCCACAAGAAACTTATGGTCATCTATTCCAGCACTATTACTAGCATTCTCAATTTGGATTATGTGGGGAGTGCTCATAAAATATATGAAGGAATTTGGATTTTCCTTTGGAATGCTTGAAGGTCTTGTACAAGGTTCAGAAGAATATATCACAAAACTTAAAGAAATCAATAGTTTGTACTATACCCTACCTGCAATAGCGGGTTTATCTGGTGCAACTTTAAGGCTTCCCAACTCTTTCCTAATTTCATTGGGAGGGGGTAGAAATGTGATATTTGTTACAACGGCACTACTGCTAATTCCTGCAATTGGTACCGGAATGGCTCTTAGTGACATTAACACTCCCTATTTATTCTTTGCTGTAATGGCATTGCTTTCAGGTTTTGGTGGGGGTAATTTTGCCTCGTCGATGAGTAATATTAGTTTCTTTTTTCCTAAAAAAATACAAGGGTATGCCTTGGGTATGAATGCCGGACTTGGAAACCTCGGTGTGGGTGTTATGCAGAAAGTGATTCCTTTAGTTGTAACCCTTTCATTATTTGGTGGTACGGCCGGTGCTATTGCAACTGCAAAAGGAGCCCCGTTCCAAGGCTTACAAAATGCTGCCTGGGTCTGGGTACCGCTTATCGTATTGGCGACCTTGGGGGCGTTTTTTGGGATGAACAACGTTTCAACAGGAACCCCAAGTTTACCAAATACAGCAAAAGGAGTTTCCAAAACACTCTATATGGTGGCTTTGGGCTTAATTGCTGCCGGAGTGGGCGCTTTTATGCTTATAGGTCTTCCTTGGGGAGATTGGGGCTTAAAAAACACAGCTATGTGGATCGTTCTTCCGATAGTTGTTATTCTCTCTGTAGTTCTTATGAAATATGCCACGCCGGGAGAGATAAAACAAAACCTCAAAAAACAATTTTCAATTCTTGGTGATAAGCATAACTGGATCATGACCATTATTTATGTCATGACGTTTGGTTCTTTTATCGGATACTCTATGGTATTTCCAAAATTA
>JAGLKG010000342.1 GCA_023141835.1 Maribacter sp.
AATATTATGCTCTGGGCTTTTCTAGGCCCAGTAATTGGTGCCTTAATTAGACCGATAGGGGGAATCCTTTCAGATAAAGTTAACAGTGGTTCCAAAGTTACTGGATGGAGTACCTTTTTTCAAATTCTGGCAGCATTGGCAGTCGCCTATTTTGTGCTTCAGGCAAAAGGAACAGATACGCCTGAAATATACTGGTGGCCGTTCTTTGCAGCATTTATGGTATTATTTTTAACCACGGGAATAGGAAATGGGTCCACTTTTAGAAGTATTCCCTATATTTTCTCCAAGGAAAAAGCAGGGCCAGTATTAGGCTGGACTTCGGCTATTGCCGCTTATGGTGCCTTTATTATCCCTAAAGTGTTTGGCCAACAAGTAACCGCAGGGCATGCCGAATACGCTCTTTATGGTTTTGCAGCATATTACCTGATCTGTTTATTGCTGAATTGGTGGTACTATTTAGGCCCTAAAAGAGAATTTGACAAACCATAATAATTTAATTTTATAGCTTCTTATTTGAAAAATGTTTTTAGCTTCCCCTAACCGTAATGGATTAGGGGAAACGATTTTTAACCCCACATTAAACTAAAAAAGTTAATCAAAAAATAAAAAAATGAGTTTAGATTTAAAGAACTTGAACAAACAAGATCCATTAAAAAGAATGGTTGAACGTCAAGATGAAACAGAAGAGTTTTCTCCCATGGATCCACCGGATGCCTTTAAACCACCATCGTTGGACGAAGTGAAATATGAAGAAATGCATCCTTTCATTCAATCATTAATGAATGAACATATAAAATGCAATGAGGTCATTGGTGCTTTTGAAAACACCCTTAATTCACTGAATACAGGAGGTTTTTCAAAAAGCAGCTTAGAAGGTATCAATGATTTCTTTTCTTTCTTTGATGAATCAATTATAGCGCATAATAGAAAGGAAGATAACACCATTTTTGCCGACTTAAATAAGATTCTTCATGAAAAAGAAGAATTTAGTACTGGGACGGAGAAGACGGTAGTTGATTTAATGGAAGATGACCATGTAAAAATGCTACAGCTTGCTGCTATTTCTTTTAATTTATTTGGTTTGGTAACCCGTATCCCTGACCAAAGTTCTGGAATGGTAGTATTAGATTTAGCTGTTGAGCAATCCAAGGCGTTAATAGAGATGCTTAAACTTCATATTTTCAGGGAGGATAATGTTGTTTTTCCTATGGCAAATAATTATTTAACTGCAGAGGTTCTAGATGTTATGAAAAATAGTTAAACCATTTCTTTTTTCGTAAAAACATGGCATTCATCAATTGTTCGCCAGGAAAACCCCACTTTCAATCTGCCCAGTTTAACCTAGGGGCATAAGGAAGGACTTTTCCTTAAAATAAAATAAATCAAACCTAAAGATCATAAATTATTTGGTAAGGATTATTTCATTCTGAGTAGATAAAACAGAATAAAGTACATAGGACCCGATAGTATCTTTGTTGACCACAATTCTTGCTGGATCTTCTTGTTTGCCCGTTTTTTCGATTAGTGCAGTTTTCCATGTGTTAGGAACATAAGTTTTTAATGTAATGGGAACATCGTAAACATTTGGATCAAGGTCATTGGAAACATTTACGAGAATAGTATCTCCCTGTACGGCGCTGCTTATTACGGTATTTTTTCTTTTCCTGATATACTTGGTGACATTTGTAAAAGTATCTACCCATAATAAATCTTCCCGTTTATTTATGTAGTTGAAATATACTTCTAATTCTTCCTTGGTTTTAGGCTCCCAACCAATGCCGTCAACGCCATGAAATACAAGGACCAACCAAATATTATCATGAGTCAAGCAAGTGTCTATCCATGATTTCATTACTTCCATAGAGACATTGGTCAGTGGGCCTCTTTGCCATTGAACGTACTCTTTCTTTGATTCACCTGGCAGTTTTTTACTTGATCTGTTTAGCTCTTCTAGGTAAGGTTCAGGCATCCGGTTTCGAAGGGCAGGGTATACCTTATGGGCATACTTCATTACACGTTCGTTTTCCGTGCCATACGGACATTCAGCAGAGAAAGTATATTTGTCACCCAAAAAGTGCTGAATATCTTTTTTGCTTTGTTCCAATTCATACAACAGATTATTTTCGTCCAATACCGCCAAACGGGCGTGAGTTACCGTATGACTTGCAATTTCATGACCTTCAGCGGCGTACTTCTTATAACTTGCCCAAGTAGTGGTGTCAACTACATTGTTATGAAAAACAATATCATCGGTATTCTTCAAATTACCATTTCTAATTTTTTCAAAACCTTCATCAATGAGTTCATAAGCTTCGTTGATTTTGCCCGACTCAAAGAGAGAACCTGCATTTGAATGGTATTCAACGGCCTCACTTGTTCCGGTATGACCGATCAATGAGGCTCTTTCAAAAAAGTTATCCGGATTGGTTTTAATAGCAGCTGTTTCCTTTATAATTTCATGGGGTGGTCTTCCGATAAATTGCCCTTTGCCCGATCCATCTACTTTTCCAGTAATGATATAAAATGTTCCGGGCATCCCCAATTTATTCATTATTGGTCGGGCTACGGTAAATTGGTTGATGATACCGTCATCATAAGTTATTGAAATAGCAGATTTTTTATCTCCAAACCACTTGGTTATTAAAGTGTTTCCGATGTTTTCTTCCTTTTGGACATTGCAGGAAACAATAAATAACAACATTCCGAAGCAGAAAATTTTATTTTTTACTTGTTGAAACCAATTACTATTTTTCATAATGATGTTTACTATTTTTATTTGGTAAAGTCTTGGACTTTTCCTTTGGTTCAAGGGGCTTCAATGATTAATGCTTGCTCTAAAGGTTTATCCAATAGGTTAACTTAAAAACCAACGCACGATTTTTACTCATAAAATTAGATGGAAAATAGTTTTCAGTATAAACAATATAGAAATCCGAAGCTGGCTTATACCGCCATTGGAATCTTGCATTGAGGTTCATGTTTTCAGTCAGATTATTGTACTGATAATAACTGGTAAAGAACAGTTTATCAGTAAAAGTAACATCTAATTTTGGTCCTAAAAGAAACAATTCCTCATTTCCGTAGTCTTCTGCCAACTTTAAATTATTATAGTCAAAACGCATGGCTATATTTACATAGGGTTGAAAGCGTACATTAAGTTGACCGCCCATATTCAGATTGGTGCCATTATAAAACCCGCCGTAAGTAGAGTTCAATAAAAAATTAACTTTCCGGCCAGAATCGCTCTGAAAAGCTGTGGAAATAGTATTCCAACTGTATTCTTCACCCTGCAAAAATTTTCTATACCTAAAGTTGTCCACAGGATTAAAATCGAAGGTCATTTGTTGAAAAATATGACCATAATCTATCTTGAACTCCGCTGAATTTTGAAAATTAAAAACATAACCCGCCACAAACTCTCGGTCCACCAATTGACCATTGGGTAGAAAGGTATCATTAATACCA
>JAGLKG010000343.1 GCA_023141835.1 Maribacter sp.
AAACATACCCCGCAGTAAAATCCCGGTCTACCAATTGACCATTAGGCAGAAAGGTATCACTAATTCCGACACTAGGTCCTGAATACAAGAGGCGGTCACCTTTAGGGTAAATCTTATAATCAACTTTGGAATAATAACCTTTTTGACCCGGATATACCCCGCGCCCAGGCACAAATCCTACTTCAGAACTGAAGTTTTTATCGACGAAGAAGGTTCCAAGATTTGCAGTCAAACTACGGTCTGAATATTGAAAAAAGGCTGATCCTGATGTCATTTTTTCTTTATTTCTGGAATCAAATGACTTAGCCAAAAATGAACTGTGATACCATCTATTATCCTTGCTCCGAAGTACCAAATCCGCATCAATAACCCTATTATAGGTATTTGGTCTTAGCTGGTTTTCAATAGCCTGTTGGTCAAAAATGCTTGGATGATAATAGCGTAGGGAATCACCAACCCCAACACCCAAACTTTCCTTGTTCACAAATGTCATTGAGAAACTGGATTGTTCTAAAAACATTCTCTGCAAAGTAGCAACGGTATAGTTTTGTGCTGGAAGTCCCAATTCCAACATTTTCCTGGTTTGCATGTTCATTAATCCCAACCGCCACTTTTCATTTATTGTTCCGCTGAGCCTGGCACCGTATAATATGGGTACTTTTTGTGTGATGCCTGTGGTATCTCGGACGATACCTATACGTCTGGAGAAAAAGGGCCTTGCGGATGCAAAGCCTGCATTGGCAAAAAGGTCACTGTTTTCCAAGAAAAATTGTCTTCGTTCAGGAAATTGGAATTCAAATCTGGACAGATTTAGAATCTGCTCATCAACTTCAATTTGGGAAAAATCGGGGTTTACGGTAAGATCTAAATTCATGGAAGGAGTAATCCCGATTTTGGCATCAAATCCTGTCTGTAGTTCTGTAAATGATTCTATTGGGTCAACTTCCCTATCCTCAAAACCACCACCTGAAATATAGGGGATAACCGAAATATTGGTGCCGGCTTTTGGAATTGGATCTTCCCATACGAGTTGACCCGCATAACCAAATGTACCGGTATAGAATTGTCTGGGGGTTCGGACCCAAGCAGACTTTATATTTCTTTTTTTATCAAGCCTATCAAAAGTTACGTTCCATTCTTTTATATCACTTTTGTATCTAAAACTTTTAAAAGGTATGGCCAATTCTGCAATCCACTTATCTTTATACCGCACAACTTTGGAATACCATTTATTGTCCCAATGTATATTAAAGGCATTTTCCCCAACGCCACCACTAGACACCGTACCATCTCTTTTTGCCCCAACGGCCGTAACATTAAAAAAATACCCGTTTAAACGGTCATTGTATGGCCCAAATATGAAAGAAACATTGTCATTCAAAGCGTAATTGAAATCTCTGCGTAGCGTGCTCACGACATCCGGAGTGTCATCATCAAAACAAACGAACGATACATAAAGAAACTCATTGTTAAAAGTCATTCGCGCTTCCGTTTGAAATGGAGAAGGTAGGCTGTCGACTGGAAAGTTCTGGTACCAATTGTCCGCCACATCAGCGTCCTTCCAAGCTTGTTCATCCAAAACTCCATCGAGTACAATGTCCCCATGGAATTTTTTAATCTTCAATTTGGTCCCCGGAAGGTTTTGGGAATATACATTTGAAAAAAACAAAACTATGATCCAAAGAAAAAAATACTTAACCATTTTCATTACATTTTAAACTAAAGAACATGAACATCGAACAATAGATAACTTAATTAGTTGCTCCTTTGAACATGGTGTGTTGGTTTAAATGTCGAACCTGCTAACTACATTTCGCATGGCCCCAACCTAGATGTTATCTATATCTTAATAAATGTTTTGTTTTTATACATGTACCAGAGTAATACATAGAGTATGGCAAAACCTCCAATAGAGGTAACCGCCCCATAATATTCCCCTACATACTGCTCTAAACCAAATAATATAAAATCCGCAATTTTTGGAAAATTAATGACATGGGAAAGGACATAAGCTGTTATAGCATTCATCCCAATTATCTTGAGCGGTACCGCCCATTTAGTTTTCTGTTTAACATCTGCGATCCAGTAAAAGAGGGCCAATAGCAGAAAGCAGACCCCTGAAGAAGCCAAAACAAATGAGCTTGTCCATACTTTTTTCACAATAGGATGCCAAATACCCCAGATCATCCCTAGGATCAATCCTACAAGTCCACACAACAATAAATAGAATGCTACTTTTTTTCGCGGGAGTTCAGATTTGATCAATTCCCCAGCAAAGACTCCGGATAATGTGGTTGCTATAAAACCTAATCCACTGACTAGCCAGGTGTATTGCGTCCCATCATCGAATCTTCCAAAGACTAAATGATCTATATACAAGGCGAAATTACTGTCGGGCAATATAACACTTGTTCCAAATCCAGGAACGTTGGGAATCGTCAATAGCATTGCATATACAATTAGGCAAGATGCAAAGATGATGTAGAGCCATTTTCTTTGTAAATGAATATAAGCAATGCTGGAAAAGACATAGCCCACCGCTATAGCTTGCAGCGTATTACTGAATACATGAAATTGATTGGCATCCAAAGCCAATAAATTGCCTTGAACGATCCAACCCAGAACAAATAAAATGAGAAAACGTTTGAAAAGCTTCTTGTATAAGTCCCTATTGCTATTAGTTGCCTGCATCCTTTTTGATAAGGAAAATGGGATTACCGCCCCAACAACAAATAAAAACAGTGGCATGATGATATCATAAAAGGTTGAACCAAACCATTTAGGGTGGGAAAACTGATCGGCCAAAGCCCCAGTAAGAGGTATATCAGCACCTTTATGCAGGGTAGCGAAAAAGCGGTCCGCAAAAATAATCAACAACATATCAAACCCCCTTAGGGCGTCAATCGAAAAAACCCGATTTGGTTTAGCTAAATTTTTACTCATAATTTTTTAATTTTAATCTAGTCCACTTCTAAAATAGAAAAAAACGTTCTAAATATGGCTATTCAGAAGGGACCGAAGGTTAAACAAAGCCAATAAAACTTAAAGGCATCAATGGATTTCTATGATAGTCCATAAAAAAAATGTTTTTAGCACTACCGTTTTCACTCATATATGTTAGTATTCTTATTGAAGCCTAATTTATGCAAGGCAGCTTATTTTACTTTATTTAGAAACCAAATGGTTTGGTATTTGTCCTATATTTTTACTGCCCAACTGTTCCATAACCTGTTGCAATTGGGATTTGAACAAGGAGATGGTATGATGGCCTCCTCTATTACCCAAAGCAGACACACCATACATAAAAGAACGCCCCATAAAGGTAAATTCTGCACCACTGGCAATAGCCCGTGCAATATCTGGTCCTGAGCGTAACCCACTGTCCATCATAATCTTAATTTTATCCCCGTACAATGGGGCAATACGTGTCAAAGATTTAATAGAGGACTCTCCCGCGTCCAATTGCCTTCCTCCATGGTTCGATACTATAATGCCATCTAGGCCCAGTTGAATGGCTTTTTCCACATCCGCGTTACTTGCCACTCCCTTTAATACCAGTTTTCCTTTCCATAGGTCGCGGATAGCACTTACCTTTTCCATATTTAACCTTCCGGCTGTATTCTGCCCCACGAATTCACCCAACTGTTTCATGCTTAATTTTTTTTTTGGCATGTAGGGTTTTAGGGTTTCAAAATTTGGTTGGCCATGAATCAATGTTTGTGTGGCCCATTTTGGTTTTCCCAATATCTGTAACATGTTTTTTGCAGACATTTTGGGAGGCATTGCCAATCCGTTTTTAATGTCTCTTGGTCTGAACCCACTTGTCGGGACATCGCAAATAATTACCAGTACAGGGCAACCAGCCGATTTAACTCGTTTTAAAATGTCATCCCGAAGCCACTTTTCTGCAGGATGATATAATTGAAACCAGGCCCTTCCCTCTGTCAGCTCAGAAATACGTTCAATACTACTCGTGGTTACATTACTTAAGACAAATGGGATATTTTGTTCAAATGCGGCCTTGGCCAATATCTCTGCTGAATTGGGCCACATAAGTCCTTGAAGACCAACTGGTGATATCCCGAAAGGAGCATCATAGACATGGTCAAAGAGTTTGGTGCGCATACTGACCCCTTTAAAGGTGTTCAAATAGTAGGGCAATAATTCAATATCCTGGATATCCTTGGTGTTTTTATGCAAGTTGATATCCTCATTGCAACCCCCGTCTAAATAATCAAAAGCGAAATTTGGAATTCTTTGCTTTGCTTTATGCCTTAGACTTTCGACAGTAGGATATCTGGAATCAAAAAGAGGTGCTTTGCTACTTCTACCCATTGCTATTTGATTTATTAAGCTTCACTTATGGTTATAAAATTAAAAGCTCCTTGGTAAGGATAGGTCGGACAACCCGAACTTCTCATATCTATTTGTATTGAACCTGGTAAATAAAATTATGTTTTTATATTTGACAGGAATTCCGCCCTAGTTTATTAGTAATCATATATTTTGTAAAATACAATGATTTTGAATTTTTGTACAGCTTCATTGACCTATATCCCATAAGAATTGTTCTGTTAAGAACCATTATCACCTTAGCAAATCAAACATTCTAGTATATTTAATAAGGAAACTATTGTTTAAAGGATTGCCATCACGCAGGTTATGATTATAGACTACGAATAAACCGGTATTGGCTTGTTGCAGCCATCCCAAACGAAAATTATATGCCCAAACTTTTTCTACACTATTGTTCTGAATTAATCCCTGTATATAAAGGTTGGGCTTAAATGAGTACGACAATTGGCTAATAAAAACATTGGCCGAAAACTTACCCATGGGCAAATTGAACTTATTATACATATAGGTGAACGAAGTATTGAACTTGTCGCCAGATCTTAATCGTAACGTACCACTGTTCAGAGATCTACTTCCGCCAAATGAACCGCCCATTACGGACCTTAGACTAAAAGAGATCGGTTTACTCCTATTGGTGAAAAATATTTGTTGGGACTCGATATGATTATACACTCCTGGTTGCACCCATATCCCGTCTGAAATTTCAAATTCCTCCAAAAGCCCCTCTGTGGTAACATTCATTCCGGTATGGAATTCCATTCCATTTTTAAATTCCCAATGGTTGTCTATGTGTAAAAAGCTGGTCTCCAAAAAACCATTAAAATCCCAAAAACCACGGTACGAAACATGCGGCCGAAGTTCTAAAAACTTGGAATTTTCATTTTTTGGGCGCAAATGATACAGTACCAGACCTTCTGCTTTTCGAAAACCAGAACGTCTCAAAAAACCCACTTCAGGATTAAAGCCTTCACCTACCTCAGTATAACCCCCATTGATCAACCAATTGTTCCATTTATAATCGGTCTGAAATTTGAAGGCATGCTCATCCTCGGCCTCGTTTTCACTCTTAGTTTTGGCATAGAAACCAAACATCCTCGCCTTTTTTCCAAGACCCAATTTGCCGTCAATTGCAAGGGTCCTATTAAAATTGTCCTCCGCTCCAATTCCTTCCCGGTTCACCAATATAGCCCCAATGGCAGACCTTCCTTTGAATTCATGGTTGACCCTGGCCACGGTAAAATTATTTTTTTCGATGCCTGCTTCCTGTACATCATCTGTAAACATGGTCAATAGTCCTACATTGGTCTGGTTCAATTTACCGGATAAACGGGCTCCTCCCAGGATGGGAACTAGATTTCCATCATCGCCTATACCAATGCGGCGACTAAAGAAAAGATCCACTTCTCCGGGACTCCCTACACTAAACAATCCGGCATTTTCTAAAAAGAAAGAGCGTTTTTCAGGAAAAAAGAGGTTAAACCGGTCTAAGTTGACCTGTTGTTGGTCTACCTCAACCTGTGCAAAATCGGTATTATAAGTTAAATCTAACGTAAGACTGGGTGTAATACTATATTTGATATCACCACCTACTTCAGCTGCATATTTTGCCTTGGAGCCGGCCTGCTCAAAATTCTTGGAAACCTGACTTAGAACATAAGGAATCATCTTAAGGTTGCCTGGACTTTTTAAGTCCAATCCGGTAAGATTTCCAGCAAGGGACAAACGGTTTAAATTGAACCCTACTGGAAGAGATGCCCAATACGCCACCTCATTGGTTTTTCTAATATTTCTACGAAAATTGACACCCCAATCCTTTCCTCCTTGAAAACGAATTGTACGCAGAGGAATTGCAAATTCGGCACTCCAACCATATGGCCCTACCTCAGTCTTTACTTCCCAGGAACCATCCCAATTGAGATTGAATCCCCCAACGGCACCTCCTTGTTGTAGGTTGGCGTTAAAATTAAATTGCCCCTCATTATCTACCTGTGCGTCATATTCCACCCCTAAGGAATTGGTCCCAAATACAAAACCGTTCTGGTTGTCCTTATAGGTGTCCAAAATAAATATGAAAGCGTCGGTATTGTCCAAATTGGCATCACGCCGGGCACTGGACACTACCAAATCATTGGGTTTAGAGTCATAACAGACCACAGCAACATAGAAAGTCTCATCGTTATAAGCTATTCGGATTTCTGTTTTTTCACTGGCTGTTTGTCCAAAGTTGGGTTGCAATTGACTTAAATCTCCAAAAGGTTCAATTTGTTGCCATACGGCATCATTCAGTACATTGCCATCAATTTCAGGAACAGTGGAAATGATTACTGCTTGGGCGGTAGGACGTTCAGTGCCCACCTCATTGGTATTTTGGGAGTTGCCAATGATAGGGAATAGTAAGAGTAAATAGGAAACAAGGGGTAATTTAGAAAGCTGCATTTGTATTTTTTGGTTTGCATAAGGATCAGCATCATGATTGTTAATCCTGAAATATTAATTAATGTCATAATGTTCTAGAAAAGAACAATACTGTTATTATATTTTTTCAAGTTCGAGATTGATAAAACCAAGTTCATCGGGATTCAGATTAAATGTTGTGGCCGCTGCATTTTGTACGGATTGGGTTTCATTTCGAGCCCCAGCCAAAACAATGGTGATCCCTGGCCTTTCCAAGGTCCATTTTAGGACCAGTTGGGCCAAGGTAGCCCCTTTGGCATTGGCAATTGGCCTAATTTTTTCAAGAAAGGCATTTGTTTTTACAATGCTCTGTTGGGAAAAAAACGGGTTGTTTGCCCTATGGTCACCTTGATCGAAGGGTTGCCCTGGTCTCATTTTCCCTGTCAAAAGCCCTCTTTCCAAAGGACTATAGGCAAGTATTGATTTATTGTTCTTTATGCAATAGGGCACAATTTCATTTTCAATGCCTTTGTTGACCATACTGAAGGGCAGTTGGTTGGAGGCAAGGTTTACATATTTTTCGGCTTCCTTCATCTGATCCACACTGTAGTTGCACACCCCTGCATGACGTACTTTTCCATCTTGTATTAATTGGGCTACGGCCTCAAAGGTCTCTTGGATAGGGGTGGAGGTGTCGGGCCAATGGATTTGATACAGATCTATATAATCTGTTCTTAGCCTTTTAAGGGAATCCTCCACTTCCTTTATTATACTTTTTTTACTGGCGTATTTATAGATATCTATGTCCTTGCCCTGGTTGTCCTTGCTGTGAAAATGAAAGTCCCCTTTCTTAAGGTCCCAGCGAAGACCAAATTTGGTCAGAATCTGTACCTTGTCTCGGGGAAGATCCTTTATGGCCTCCCCCACAATTTCTTCGCTGGCACCCTGCCCATACACAGGGGCCGTGTCGATTGAGGTTACCCCTTGGTCATAGGCGCTTCTGATCGCCTTAATGGCCTCGCCTGTATCGCTACCGCCCCACATCCATCCTCCGGCAGCCCAGGCACCGAATGTAATGGCCGAGACCTCAAGGTCCGTACTTCCCAATTTTCTATATTCCATGTTTTTTTATTTACTAATATTTAATCGAAAGGCCGCAACATCTTCTACCGTTATGGGTCCTGCCGAATTCCCAAAACTATTTCTAATATAGGAGGCCACATTAGAGATATCCTTATTACTTAATGCATTAAATGAAGGCATAGCATTGGAATAGGTCGATCCCTTCACGACTAGCCCCACGTCAGATCCGTTGACCAGTATGTCCAATAACCTACTTTTATCACCCAAAACGTATGGGGTATCATTTAAAGGAGGATTCAAACCAGGCACACCTTCCCCGGTAGATTGATGGCAAACCAGGCAATTTTGGGCGTATACTTCCTTTCCATCTTCTATGTAGGGGGGTAAGGCCTGCGTGGGCTTGTCCTGTAATTTTGAACCGTTCTGTATTTCTGTTTCTGTGTTCACCTTCTTTTTATTCTTGTCACGACTATTACAACTGGTTAAAACAAGAACGGACAATAAGGTGAAAAATAGGCCCTTTAATTTGCCTCTAAGTTGATTTTTAATTCGCATCCAAGTTTATTTATTGGAATAGATGATCCTGTATAAAGTACCTCCAGAATCATCGGAAACATATAACGATCCATCTGGGCCTTGAGCCAATCCGGTGGGTCTATGTGCGGCATCGTTAGGGGAGAGGATGTCTTTTGAGCCAGCAAACCCGTCGGCGAACACTTCCCAGTCTCCACTTGGCATT
This sequence comes from Maribacter sp., assembly GCA_023141835.1. Taxonomy (GTDB): domain Bacteria; phylum Bacteroidota; class Bacteroidia; order Flavobacteriales; family Flavobacteriaceae; genus Maribacter_A. The sequence continues at coordinate 8,573 of JAGLKG010000343.1, forward strand.
CCATTTTTAAAAGGGACAAAAGCGACCAAATAACCGGCTTGCTTTTCGGGAGCCCTGTTCCAAGAGCCATGGAAGGCTATAAAAGCACCATTTTTATATTTTTCAGGGAACATGTCCCCGGTATAGAAAAGTAGGGCATTGGGGGCAAGATGGCCAGGAAAGGCCACTACAGGGTCCAATGCATTTTCCCCTCCGATTTTTTTGCCGTCCCCTCCGTATTCAGGTGACAGTATCTTTTTTTTCTGCAACTGGTCGTAATATATATAGGGCCAGCCCGCATCGTCCCCTTCTTTGAGCTTATACATGGTTTCTGCAGGAAGGATGGCCGAGGTTTTCTGATCATATAAATCAGGGTAGAGCGTATGTAACATGTCCCTTCCATGCTGGGTCACAAATAATTGATCCTCCTCTTTGTTCCAATCCAGTCCGACCACATTTCGTAAACCCGTGGCAAACCTATTGCCGTCTCCATAAGACTGTTTGAGTTTATCTGTCCTAAAACGCCAGATGCCTCCGGCAGAATCAAGGATGGTACAAGGTGTCATGCCTAAGGAACCTACGGTTCTGTCTTTTTCTTGGCAGGCATTTGAATAGGCACCAATATTCACATAAATATTACCCTTTTGGTCCAGGGTAATCGATTTTGATGCGTGCTGTCTACGGTTGATTAATTGGGTCACAATGGTGTCCGGAGTTACTGTATTAACCACTTTTTTATCCCCATCAATTTTATATCGAAAAATTTCTTCGTCGGAGGAAGCATACAAATAGTTGTCGTCGACATAAATCCCGGTACCTCCATAATCAGCAAAACCATCTATGGTTTCTGCCACACCATCATTATCATTATCCTCCAGATATAGGATTCCCTTTCCATCTATGGGCTGCCTTAATTTCACATAGACACCCCCTTTAGAAGTGACCGCGATATGTCGTGGTTTCCCGAGCGAATCGGCCACTTTTATCACCCCGAATCCCTCCGGTACGGACAGGCCGGCATTGTCTGGGCTTATTTGCAGGGTAACTGATGAATCTTTTACTTTATTTTCCGTTTTACAGGCAAAAAAAATAAGTAGTGCCGATCCTAAAAGTAGCTTTTGAACCTTGGTATATCGATGTACTTTGATCTTGGTCATCTTATATAGAATTTTGTTAATAAATAATACATACAACAGTTAAAAGTTTATAAGGTATTGCTTTAATATCTTTTTAATTGAAAAGAACCCCTCAAATTGAAAAGAATTCCTAACAGCAAGTTGTGGGGTTTCCCAAAATTGTAATTCCTGTGAAAATGGGAGTCTAAATAACGAAATTTCAATAAATTCTTTATTAGTGATACAAAGAAAGGATTGTTCCCTCTCCTATATTTATACGATATAAAGGATTTTACTACTTTTTCTTCAGCCTCTCTTTTCTTCATAACCCAAAACTGTTTAGTGAAAAAAAACTTCGTTACCATTAGGTTTTTTCGTTAAATTTATTTCACTGTTTTTGGATAAGGGTTGTTTAAAGGGGTTTCAAAAACACCTTTCGTATATTTGACACAGAATTGGCATATTCTTTTTTTGCACTCATAACCTTCCACTCCGGATGGTTCACAAAAGCTTTCCAGCTGGCATCATGTTCCTTCATATCCTTAAAGTTCAGCATGTAGGTAAGGCAAGGTCTATGTGGTCCTATAATCATTTCTCCAAAAAATACAGGATGTAGATTTGTTTTAAAAAAAAGGTCGATCTCCTCAATGTTGAACATGTCTATTTTGCGTCTTACAGCATCTTCACTATACCCCTCATAAGTCCTTAATTCAAACAATGAGGCTCCATTAATAGGGTCTAACATATTGGGCATACCATCAAATGCAAGTAATAGGGAGGAAGTAAACCTATTATAAATACTATCATCTTGCGAAAGGGCATTATAACTTGATGCCGCTTTGGTATATTGAGGGTCGGCGTCCAAGTTTTGGGCGTCGACATAAGTTTGGCTGTTAGGATAACTTATGATTACCCAAAGTTTTGTCGGGTTAGAATCTCCTAGTTCATTGAAGAGCATAAAATGGTTTGCTCCAATACGCTTTAAGGTTGGTTGTAGCACATTCTTCAAATAGTCTATAAGAATTTGTTGATCCCCCCCTAATTTAATTTCATAAGTACGGATTTCGTAAAGTTCTTTTTCTCCATTATTTTTCAGCATTTCTGAATTGTAACCAAAGCTTGTCAACGACAAGATGATTGTTGCCAGTGCGACGTATATTAATTTTCTTCTTTTCATATTGTAATTTGATTTTAGAGCTATTTTTTTTTAGTTTTAGGATTAATTATAAGTTTACTCTT
>JAGLKG010000344.1 GCA_023141835.1 Maribacter sp.
GTAAACACTGCACGATTGTTGTCAAGTATGATTTATGGAACAAAAACCAATGAGTTATTCCTTAGACAACGATGGAATTCCAAAGTACAGCCGCAAATGAGTGAAAACCAACTGGTTGACTATTTTGCCGATAAAACTACCAAGGGAACAGCTGTAAATACACTTAATCTCACTAAGGTGTATATTTTGACCACTTCAAGTTCTGCCTCAGCTAGTGAACTTGTTATAAACGGATTGGCGCCCTATGTTGATGTCATTCAAATCGGGGAAACAACCAGGGGGAAAAATGAATTTTCCCTGACGATGGTTGATGACTTTGACAACTCTTACATATATAGCCCTAAAAGGGAGAACAAAATTAATTCCAAAAACAAATGGGCGATTCAACCTTTAGTTGGCAGAAACGAAAATGCTGAAGGGTTTTCTGATTATACGTCAGGTTTGGTTCCTACGATTGCGCTTCAAGAAGATTTAGCTAATTTAGGTGTCTGGGGAGATCAAAACGAGCCCTTATTGGCCAGGGCCATACAAGAAATAACGGGAATATCAGGTAAAAGGAATTTTGATGTGCAGATGCCTGCAAATGTTATGACAGATTCAAAAATGTTCACTGTTTTGAAAGACAATATGGTATTAGACAAACCTTTGCATCTTAAATTAGACCAAAACCAATAAGGTAAGAGCTGTTGTACTACTAAAAAATGCCTTTGAATTCAAAAGCATTTCTTGTTTTAAATAATTTTTCGGGAAGCTTAATAGTCAATAGGTGACTTTTTGAAAATCCAATTGTTTGACCCTATGGGATAGACTTGGGGTTCCGTTATTATCTCCGGATGAAAAATACCTGCCAATACCTCAATGCCATCTACTAAAGTGCCCGCAGATGATTGTGTGAACAGCTCAAAATAAGCTATAAAAACAGCATTATTTTGTACAGCGTTCAACGTGTCCCAGCCCTCTTTTTTCGTAAGTAAATGTATTTCTTCCAAAGTACGGTCAATGGTAAACCCACAAGTAGCTATTACCAAAACCTCTGGGTCATATCTAAGGATACATAAGCATAGTTTTCCAGCTAGAAAATAACCTTTGTAATTATTCAGTATCTTGGTAAGGCAACCACCAAACACTACTTCACATGATTAACTTCTTTAGAAAGATTAGACAAAGGCTTTTGACTGAAAATAAGTTCAGTAAATATCTGCTTTATGCTATTGGTGAAATAGTTCTAGTTGTCATTGGGATATTGATTGCGCTCTCAATCAATAATTGGAATGAGTTGAAGAAAGACGAAATCAAAGAAAGAAAACTACTAAATGAAATGGTGGAGGGCCTTGAGTTCAATGTTAGTAATTTAAAAAGCATCCTTTCTGACTTCAAAGCTGATGATGAATCAAGTAACCTTATTATTACAGTTATTGAACATAAACGGAACTATAATGATTCCTTAGATTATCACTTTGCCAGAGCTCTGAATGCTATACCACTCTACCCTATAACTTACGTAGCATATGAATCAATGAAGAACACTGGTTTCGATATTGTTCGAAATGACCAATTAAAAAATGAGATTATCAACTTATTTGAATTAACATATAGTACCGCGCAACTTCGGCAGAATAATTTACCTGATCTTTGGGACTTTATTGGTAAACGTTTTATGAATGACCCCCTTGGTTGGTCTCATAAACCCTTTGATTTTGAAGATTTAGTACAAGATAGAGAATTTCGCAGTATAATAAATCGCATGAAAAGTTCTAGAGGTTATATAGGTCGAGCTTATGTAGAAAGTCTTAATGAATCGCAAAGAATTCTCCAACTTATAAAAGATGAACTTGATAAATCGGAGTAATCAGTCACAAAGGGTTAAAAGAAAGTAGATAAAGAAAAATAACGAAAGGCAAACAACGTGTCCTATAAAAAGCCCTAGTCCAGTTCTCTAAAGTTCAAAAAAACGATCATTCTTTTCAAATGTGAAAAAACTAATTAGAAATCAAAAAAGGATTGGGACTAGGTGAATTGATATGAATAGAATTACAGTCACATATTTGGTTTGTGAAGTTCATTCTAAATCAAATATGACCCAACCCCAATAAACATGGGGTTTTCTATTGTTTACTGTTCTCTTTATGAATGTATCATATTCTAACTTATCACCAACTTCATACATGCAGCGCACAACCTTCAATTTTTCTTGCCTTGCATTATGGACATTCAAGGGTAACACCATACAAATGATCTTGAAGCCCCATATCATATATCATTTTGGGTAACGGCTGGTAGAAAAAAACAAACTTTCAACATACAGTCCACTTTAATCTTAAAGGTTTAAATTAAAACCTACCCTTACATTTCTACCTCGAGTGGTAAAACCCAGCACCTCCGTATAGGTCTCATTGAATAGGTTGTTTAAACTCAAAAACATTTTTAATTTATTTGGGATAAGGTTATGCCCCACATATAAATCTACTAACGAAAAGGATTCCAACGGAACATCTATATACGGCCATCCGCTAAAATCTGTATCTGATCGTTTTCCTGTAAGTGCATAACTCAAAGATGCATTGGTCCTATCAGAAATTTGTAAAGCCAAAGAGGCATTTATTTTATGTTTGGGAATTCGTATGGCATTGTCCCCTTTTCTTTCAGTATACGTATAGTTTCCATTTAGAAGTATATTTTCATTTAACCTCCAATTTAATTCAATTTCCACACCTTGGGCTTTAATTGTATTTTCTGCATTCAAATACCCAAATGACGTATTATCGTAAAAAACAAAATTCTTCTCTCTACGGTTAAAGTATAAGCTGCTTATTCTTAATTTGTTGGTGATACTAAACTCCATACCTCCTTCTATAGTTCTATCATCTTCAGGTTCTAAATCCGGATTTGGTCCATAAAACCCATACAACTGAGGCAAAGAAGGGGTAATATAGGAGGTGGCATAAGAGCCCAAAAATTTAAAATAACCCTGATCTGTATTTATAGTAAAAGAAGGGTTCAGGTTATACACAAAATTGGTTCCGTAGGCGGAATGGTTATTTACCCGAATTCCTGAATTTATATTAAGGCCAAAAGAAGAAACATAGACCACGTTGGCATAGGGATCCGTTATCGTAAACTTTTCAGTAGTATCAAATTCCGTTTGATCTTGGGTGTAATTTAAACCTAGAATGGTATAAAACGTATCATTAAAGGTGTACTTGTTATACACATCTAAAACATAGTTTTCCGCAATTCCAATACTTGGAAAAGCACTTTTGTATGCTGTATCATAAAAACTATAGGCGGTGTTTATATGTATTGAACCCTTATTGTATCGATACGAGGACGAAAGTCCTACACGTTCTTGCTTGCTTTCAAATGTATACGGAGCGTCTAAGAACCCAAAAGATTCATCAAAATCATTATCGACCTGAGTAAGGTTTCCATAGACATTGACATTAAAAGCATCGGTTATTTCAAACCCAAGTTTTAAACTGGTACTGTAATTTGAAAAAGCATCTTTCTCATTCTCTTGGGTTACAATTTCAGAAAGACCATCGGAAAATCTATTTGAAAAACCGAGCAAATAAGTGAATTTCGAAAGTGTCCCGCTAATTTGTGCGCTGTTGGAAAAATCTGAAATGTTATAATTTTGATCTTCCGACGTCTGGTTGGTCCCCAAACTGGATTGAAAATAGCCACTGATCTTTTTCTTTGAAGTTTTTTTAGTGGTAATGTTTATGACTGCCGTTGCTGCATTCGTACCATAAAGCGTACTGGCCGCACCTTTTATAATCTCAATAGATGCAACATTAGCGGTTGAAAGCAATCGAAAATCATATTCTAAAGAAAAAGAAGATGGGTCAGAAACCCGTACCCCATCAATAAGTACCAATGTTTGTCTTCCTCTACCACCTCTTGCGTACACGCCCAACGTGGCACCGTCTCTACCCCTACTTCCATTGATTTCGATTCCACTTCTAGAATTAATGATTTCTGCAATGGTTTTGCCTTGACTTTTTTTCAGTTCCTCTGCCGAAATCTTAATAACTGTCTTGCCTGAATTTTCCCTTTTCAATTTAAAGCGGGAATCACTTACCACAACCTCATCCAATTTTTGAATGTTGATTGAATCATTTTGCAGTTCTTGGGCTGCAATACCAGTGCAGGCAACAATTGCCGCGCTGAAGCTTAATACTTTTTTGATCATTTCGTTTAAAAAATAAACGGGAGGAATAGTATGTCTGTACACATACGAAAACTTTTATCCCGAAAGTTTAACAATGTTTTTTGAATTTGGCAGGTCTCCTGACTTGCGTACTACCATTGACCTTCCCATTCAATCAAGAATAGTGGTGTTAAAGAAGATATGGCAGCCACCTCACGTAATCACTGATTAAAAATCAATGCCCGTTCGGCAAAGCTTACAGTTGCGGGAACAGCTCCAGAATTACACTGGATTCCCTTTTAATCCTATCATATAAACTATGAAAAGAACCAAAATTCAGGGTAAAAGTAAACATTTTATACAATCTTTCGAGCCAAAGATGAAATAATACTACTTTTGAAAATTAAACCTAAATATTCACCTTGAACAGACACATAAGTCTTCTAATTTTAGTCGTTTTCTTTTCTTGTAAGGAGAAAGAAAAAACACTTGTTCCGGTAACACAAAAGGAAGAAATTCCCATTTCATATGCACAAGGATTTTCTATGGAAAAAATGGCCTCCGGCCTTACTGTAATAAAACTAACATCGCCCTGGCCCAATTCAGAGACCTCATTTACCTATGCTTTGATTCCCAAAGAAATATTGCCAAAAATTGCATTAAACAAAAGTGATTACGATGCTGTTGTCGAAACCCCGGTCGAAAGGATTATTGTTACTTCTACTACGCATATTCCGGCATTAGAGGCATTGGGTGTATTGGATAGATTAGTAGGATTTCCAAACACGGCCCTAATTTCATCTACAAAGGCTAGGGCAAAAATTGATAAAGGTCTCATCAAGGAACTTGGAAACAACGAAGTTATTAATACGGAAGTGGTACTTGAACTGAACCCAAATGTTGTCGTCGGATTTGGCATTAATAATCAGAATAAAGCATATGGGACCATACAACGCTCTTCCATACCCGTAGTTTACAATGGGGAATGGACGGAAAAAACTCCACTGGGGAAGGCCGAATGGATAAAGTTTTTTGCACCCTTTTTTCAGAAAGAAGCCATGTCCGATAGTATATTCAGAACCATAGAGGACAATTACAAAAAGGCCAAGGCCCTGGCTTTAGATGCAAAGGACAAACCTACTGTACTCACTGGCGGACTGTATAAGGACGTATGGCATGTAGCAGGAGGAAAAAGCTGGATGGCCCAGTTTTTAAAGGATGCCCAATCGAGGTATTTATGGGCAAATAATGAAGACATAGGTGGGGCTGCCCTCAGCTTGGAAAGCGTGCTTGACAAAGGTAATAATGCAGATTTTTGGTTAAATCCCTCCATGCTTACTTCCTACGATGACATGCAACACACCAACAGGCATTACCAACAGTTTGATGCATTCAAAAATCGTAAAATATTCTCGAACACCATAACCCAAGGGGAAACAGGCGGATTATTATATTACGAACTTGCCCCCAATCGCCCTGATTTGGTTTTAAAAGACCTGATACATATCTTTCACCCTGAACTTTTGCCTGATCATGAACTGTTCTTTTTTAAGCCTTTGAATTAAATTGGTGCGCTATACAAAATATAGATTCTCTTTTGTTTTACTGCTACTTTCGTTGCTGGTTTGTTTTGTTGTGAATATTAGCCTAGGCTCGGTTGCCATCCCTTTTAATGCAACGCTACAATCCATATTCGGAGGTGAGGTTATGCATGAATTTTGGAGTTATATTATATGGGACGTTAGAATTCCAAAAGCTTTAACGGCCATTCTTGTTGGTAGTGGACTGGCATTGAGCGGACTTTTAATGCAAACCTTGTTTAGAAATCCTTTGGCAGGACCATTTGTATTGGGAATAAGTTCTGGTGCAAGTCTTGGAGCAGCACTAATGATTATGGGGGGCTCATTTTTTTCAGGTTTGATTTCTTTTAGTTTGGTGAATGATGTGTCCATGGCATTCGCCGCCAGTGTTGGTAGCTTTTTAGTATTATTGGTTGTGGTTGTGGTTGCTTATCGTATTAAAGATACCATGGCCCTGCTGATTATAGGTCTAATGTTTGGCAGTATCACTGCAGCGATTGTCAGTGTTCTTTCCTATTTCACGAATGCTGAAGAATTGCAACAATACATCTATTGGTCCTTCGGTAGTGTAGGCAACCTTACCTGGCAACAATTATTGCTTTTACTACTGATCATTGTAATTGGCATACTACTCAGTATTGTATCAATAAAACCTTTAAATGCGCTACTTTTAGGCGAAAGTTATGCACGCAGCTTGGGTGTTAACCTAAAAAAATCACGCTATGTTATCATCATAGCAACTGGTTTATTGGCTGGTGGTATAACTGCTTTTGCTGGCCCTATTGCCTTCATTGGTTTGGCTGTTCCTCACCTGACAAGGCAGATTTTTAATACAACCGATCATAAAGTGTTGGTCCCAGCGGTATTAATATATGGAGCAATATTAATGTTGATTTGCGATACAATCGCACAATTACCAACTTCGGTCAATGTATTGCCCATTAATGCGATAACATCGATAGTTGGAGCGCCCGTGGTCATCTGGCTATTGGTTCGAAAAAAGAAAATGATATTTTAAAACAGTAGGCTATCACTCCAAATAAAAAACATATTGCCCTTAAAGTAGAAAATCTCAGTATTGGATATGAGACTAAAAAACAAACATTGGTCATTGCAAAGGGATTGAATTTCTCTTTGTTAGGTGGAGAAATATCAGCAATTATAGGCATTAATGGCATAGGAAAATCCACCTTGTTACGAACAGTCGGGAAAGTTCAACCCAAACTGTCAGGAACGATCTATTTAAATGATAAAAATCTCAAAGATTATAATGCACTAGAATTGGCATCGAAGATAAGTGTGGTGTTGACCGAACCTCTGGCATCAAAAAATTTAACGGTTCTCGAACTCATATCATTGGGAAGGCAACCCTATACCAATTGGATAGGCAAATTATCAAACAAGGATAAAGCCAAGATTCAGGAAGCTATTGCCATGGTCGAGTTGGCAGAACTGCAATATAAAAAGTGTCACGAACTTAGTGATGGGCAATTGCAACGTGTAATGATTGCCAGAGCTCTGGCACAGGATACGGCCATAATTCTGTTGGACGAACCTACATCACATTTAGACCTTCACCATAAAGTACGAATCCTTAAACTGTTAAAATCAATCGCCCATAAAACAAATAAAACCATATTGTTTACGAGCCATGAAATAGAAATGGCGATTCAACTCTGTGATAAAATATTGGTATTGAATAAAGAGGTTCATGATTTTGGCAAACCAAATGAACTGATTCAAAAATCAGCTTTTGAGAAATTATTCCCCATAGATACTGTCAGCTTTGACCCAAGTACGGGCTCCTTCAAAATAAAAAAGTAACTATCTAGGGTGAACAAATTTTAATGTCAAACCGCTATCTTTACTTCAAAGAAGTTTAAAGTAAAATGAATATATACCTTACCTGCATAATAATCGGATTAATAAGCCTCGCCGTCGGCTACTTTCTAGGCAATTACATCCAAAAGTTAAAAACTAAGTCCAGTCAAAGTGCCTTGGAAGAAGAGCGGCGGCAGTTAGAACGTATAAAGAAGGACTTGGAAAATCGGAATTTAGGTTTGGAAAATGAAAAAGATGAATTGCGCTCCGAAAAAGAGCAATTAGGTAATGAGATTGTTCGTTATCAGGCCGATTTGGAGCATATATCTTTAAAGAATAAAGAACAAAAGGAAGAGGTCGAAAAACTTCAAGAAAAGTTTACCAAGGAATTCGAGAACTTGGCCAATAAGATTTTGGATGAAAAAAGCAGCAAATTCACCGAGCAGAATCAAAAAAACATAAAAAATCTACTTTCACCCTTACAAGAGAAGATAAAGACATTTGAAGAAAAGGTTGAAACCTCTCAAAAGGAAAGTATTAGTATGCACTCCGCTCTTAAAGAGCAATTATTGAATCTCCAAAGCCAGAATCTGAAAATTACCCAGGAGGCCGAAAATTTAACAAAGGCCTTAAAAGGTGATAGCAAAATGCAAGGAAATTGGGGCGAATTGGTTTTGGAACGTGTTTTGGAAAAATCTGGGCTAGAAAAGGACAGGGAATACTCCGTACAACAAAGTTTTACATTAGAGGATGGCTCTCGGGTTTTGCCCGATGTAATTATTCATCTCCCTGATGGCAAAAAAATGATCGTGGATTCCAAAGTCTCCCTCACCGATTATGAACGTTACATAAATGCTGAAGTCGATGTACAAGAAAAATTTTTAAAAGACCATATCAACTCCATACGAAAGCATGTCGACCAATTATCGGACAAAAAGTATGAGGATCTGTATGAAATGGAAAGTCCCGATTTTGTCTTGATGTTCATTCCAATAGAACCAGCCTTTGCTATAGCGATAAACCATGACAATACTTTATATAATAAGGCTTTTGAGCAAAATATAGTGATTGTAACTCCCTCGACCCTGTTGGCCACATTAAGGACCATTGACAGTATGTGGAACAATGAAAAACACCAGCGTAATGCCATAGAGATAGCTAGACAGGCGGGCGCCCTATATGACAAGTTTGAAGGATTCGTCTCAGATTTGACCAAGGTGGGAAAAAAAATGGATGAGGCCAAGACCGAATATAAAGGAGCCATGAACAAATTGGTGGAAGGTCGTGGTAACTTGGTAACGAGTGTTGAAAGACTGAAAAAAATGGGTGCCAAAGCCAAAAAATCAATCCCTGAGCCTATTCTCAAACGGGCACAAGAAGGCGATTATGAAGAACCAATAAAGTTTTAAAAATGCCCAAGTACAAATCAGCCCAAGAATCGCAAGTTTCGATAACAGAATTGATGCTTCCTTCACATTCGAATTTTAGTGGAAAAGTACATGGAGGACATATTCTAAATCTTATGGATCAAATTGCATTTGCATGTGCATCAAAACACTCGCAACA
>JAGLKG010000345.1 GCA_023141835.1 Maribacter sp.
AAAGTCGTCAAGATCGGATTCGGTGACAAGCACTCTCGCTCCTTTGTCCGGAACGACTAAAAAGGGTAATCCACAGAGACCTGTTTCAAGAATGTGGACTGTTTTTTTGTGCAGATAGGGCGTTTCGTAGGATGAGTGGAAACCTGGGGATTTTTGAAAATATGCACCATTACCCTCATTAAATTTCAGCAACATATTCTCAGCAACCACGGTAATGTCTGATTTAAAATTGGTCACAAACCGATAAGAAACCCCATTGTCGTAAGCCCTTACTTTCAATGTATAACCTCCTTTGAAATCAATGGTCAGTTCATTGTAAACATCTCTTATTTCAGAAACTTTTTCTTTGAGGACAGGTACTATCTTTTGGAGATATGATCTTATGCGTGATTTCTTGACCCTATATCCCTTACCCAAAATCCGTCCGTCATCCAGTTCCATTGAGATATCTTCCACAGAAAACAAATGTTTTCCATCAAATGATGTTTTTAAGTTTATGGTTTCGTTTGTAGATATTGACACCAAAACCCTTCCATTTGGAGAGTTTAGGTCAATGTCTTTTGCATTAAGAAGACATCCCATTGTCAGATACGCTGTGACTGTAAAAATGTATTTTATCATCATGTTAGTTTTAGGAGAGAACTTTACCCAAATGTATAATAAGAATATCGTTGTAACAATGGACGATTGTTTGATATATGGATTATTCTCTTATTTTTACAAAAAATAAAACATCATTCAATGAAAAAAAGGGAGGGTTTTAAAGGAGAGAAATCAGTGGTACTTCCTGATTCCATTATTGACACCCTACATAAAAACCCTTTAACCAGATTATTGTATGTAACTGATATCGGATACTATCCCAATGCTAAATTTCACTTTCGAAAAAGAACAAAGGGTATTGGTCAGAATATTTTGATTTATTGCGTTGATGGTGAAGGAATGGTTGAAATTGAAAAACAGCGGTTCCAACTGAAGCAGAACCAGTATATTATCATTCCCAAAAATGTTGCCCATAACTATAGCTCTTCAACTACAAACCCATGGACGATATATTGGTTACATTTTGCCGGGGAAAGGGCATCATTATTTATAAATCCAACTGTGAAGTATTACGAAATAGGTTCCGAAATACAAGGTCGGTTTACAGACAGGATATTCCTTTTCGATGAAATTTATCAAAACCTTACAACTGGATATTCCTATGAAAATCTGGAATATGCCAGTACCTGTTTATGGCACATGCTGGGCTCGCTCAAATATTTCTTACAGTTTAAATCCAATAAGGAGTACAACAGCGACGGCAGCATAAGCAAAAGTATAGAATACATAAAAAACAATCTCAACAAGCAAATGACAGTCGGTGAGTTAGCCAGATATTCGGGTTTTTCGGAATCACATTTCAGCCTGTTGTTCAAGAAAAAAACAGGGCAATCTCCTCTAAATTTTGCTGTTTATCTAAAAATCCAAAAGGGATGTCATCTTATCGAGTTCTCTGACATGAAGATCAGGGATATAGCAGCGCAACTTGGTTACGAGGATTCATTTTACTTTTCCAGGGTCTTTTCCAAGGTAATGGGTATGTCTCCGGCCAAATTCAAAAAAATGAGATTAGCTGTTTCATGATTTTCGTATGGAATCACCAAGGATCTCGATTGCCATCAAACCCTTGATAATAGACCTTTAAAACTCAATAAAAACTGTTAAGGCAAAACTAAGAGGCGGAAGACGAAAATCGTAAGGCTATACAGTGGTTTCCATTGTAACACATCGGCACTTATTAATGTCTAAATCCT
>JAGLKG010000346.1 GCA_023141835.1 Maribacter sp.
GGTAATTTATTCAGTATGTTTTCAGTTGTATTTCATGTGGAAAGTCTTTTGCTATTTAGGCATTTCTCAATTGATGCCAAAAGTTTCTCCAATTCAAAGGGCTTGGTCAGGTAACCGACTGCACCGGCATCAATACCTGCCTTAACATCAGCCTTTTCTGATTTTGCGCTAAAGAATATAAAGGGAATTCTTTTCAAATCCGAGTATTCTCCAAGGTGTTTGAGTACGGTAAAACCATCCATTTCCTGCATAAGAATATCGCATAGAATCAAATCGGGCATATGTTTCATGATTTTTTCCAAACCTGTCCTTCCGTTCGAAGCGGTCAAAATTGAGTACTCTTCAAGTTCCAGAAGCTCGGCGGTATTTTCCCGAATGACTTTATCATCTTCTATGATCAGAATTCTAATCATGGTAAAAGCGAGTTGGTGATGTGAAATTTCAAGGAAGAAGAAGGTACAAAAAATAATAGTATTTGAAAGGATAATCCTATATAAACCTGAGATTTCCAAAATAATTACCCTTTTTTAGAAGTTCTTGAGCATCCATGGGAATTGCTGAATTGCACCCCACCACACTCCTCTTTTTTCAATAGCACATCCGCTTAAATTGCTAATAGGCATCTAGGTAGTCGAATATAGAAAATTAAACCAATGCCCCATTTAATGGCTAAATGTATCCATTGAGTTCCAAGCATGACCTAAATCATTTCAGCTTAGCGGCACTGTAACTTCCTTTATACAAGAATTTATAGTGAACTAAAATTTACAGAAATGAATACCATAAAATTTACATCAATTGTCCTGATTTTTTTTTTGTTGTCCTGTGTAAGTCAGAAGAAATACACCACATTGCAGGACAGGACACAACTTTGTGAAAACAACTTAAGTACTAGTGAGAACGATCGTTCCTTGTTAGAAGCCAGTCTGGCCAACGAAAAAAATAGGTCCAAATCATTGGAGCAACAAATGGAATATTTCAAAAGCACCAACACCGATTTATTGGCACGTCTGTCAGACCTTTCGGTAGTCAGCAAATCAGGTGCGGAAAGCATCAAACAATCCTTGAAAGCCCTTAACGAGCAGAACAAATACATTAAAGACCTTACCACTTCCATGCAGCGAAAGGACTCCATCAACTTGGTCCTGGTAATGAACCTGAAACGTTCTTTGGACAATTTTGACGATGAGGACATTAATATAGAGGTAAAAAAAGGCGTCGTCTATGTTTCCATATCGGATAAAATGTTGTTCAGGTCGGGAAGCCATCAGATCAGTAATCGGGCAGAGGAAGTTATCGGAAAAATAGCCAAGATCATAAACGACCACAAAGAACTGGATATTCTGGTAGAAGGCCATACAGACAATGTACCCATTGCCAATGAATGTATAGCTGATAATTGGGACCTGAGCGTAAAAAGGGCAACCTCTATAGTACGGTTGATGCAGAACAAATTCGGGGTGCAACCCGAAAGAATGACCGCTGGTGGCCGGTCGGAATATCTGCCCAAGACCACCAATGAAATTGCAGAAGGAAGAGCCAAAAACCGCCGGACAGAAATCGTAATTCTACCAAAACTCGATCAATTTTTTGAACTCTTGGAGCCACCGATGACCAGTACAGAAAATTGATCTTAACGAATTTTACGCAGTCCTTGGCAGTAGGAAATAGAAAAAAATGAAAAATATCACCATCGTACTTGGTTTTTTTTGGGCAACCTTAGGGGTTGCCCAAAATATCAGCGAACTGTACGACCAGGCCAATGAGTCCGTTGTACTGATCAAAACGTTACAACCGGAAATATTCGGTCAAGGCCAAATGAAAACCATGGTAACGCTAGAAGGCCTCGGTTCAGGGTTCGTTGTTTCAAAAGAAGGCGATATTATGACAGCTTCCCATATTGTACAAAGCGCAGCGTTGATACGGGTGGTTTTTTCGGATGGCGAAGAAGTATCCGCAAAAGTGCTATACTCCTATCCTATGGCCGACGTAGCATTGATCAGACTTACCGAACCGAAAAGCACACCCTTGTCGGTAGTTACTATGGCCGATTCCGATAAAGTCAAAATTGGCGACCAAGTTTTTGTCATTGGTTCGCCCTTCGGATTGGGGCATTCGCTTTCCGTGGGTTATGTCAGCGGAAAATATTCCAGAAAACAGGTTTCAATCGGATTCATGAAGACCGAATTCATTCAGACCGATGCCGCCGTGAACGAGGGTAGTTCCGGCGGACCACTTTTCAATATGAAAGGGGAGGTAATCGGGATAGCCAGTTTTATATTAAGCCATTCTGAAGGATTCCAGGGCATCTCCTTTGCCGCTACCTCTAATGTTGCCCAAGAATTATTATGTGAAGGCCATCCTATTTGGACTGGAATAGATGCCTATTTTGTTTCTGGGCCTTTGGCGGAAATATTAAACATGCCGCAAAGCGCCGGGGTACTGGTGCAAAAAGTGGCACCGCATTCATTGGGTGATTCCTTAGGGCTACGGGGCGGGTTCTATCATATGACCATCGAAGGTCAAGAATTGTTGGTCGGGGGTGATATTCTACTAGCTCTGCAAACTATTCCGTTGACCAATGAGGAAAACCTCGGAAAAGCTTGGTCTTTTTTAAAGGGATTGAAAACAGGTGATTCCATAAAATCCACCATTCTAAGAAAAGGGAAGGTTATGAAAGTATCGGCAAGAATTCCTAAAAGGTAAAATAAGGATGCGAAATTTTTTTTACCAAATCTAACAAATGCAAAAAATAATCACACTTACCATGAACCCCGTTGTTGAAAAAGATACCTCTGTGGCGGGCATCAGGCCCAATACCAAGTTAAGGTGTGTTTCGCCGACGTATTATGCGGGAGGAGGAGGCATAAATGTATCACGCGCTCTGAAGAAATTGGGCACAAAATCGCTTTGCATTTATTTGGCAGGTGGGTCTACTGGCAATCATCTAAGACAACTGGTATCAAATGAAGGTATAGCACAAAGGGTAATTTCGGTCGAAGGTCGGACCCGTGATAACCTTTCGGTAACCGATACTGTTACTAACTTACAATACCGCTTTGGGGTACCAGGGCCCCACGTGAAAAAAAAAGAATGGGAACAGGTGCTAAAGCTATTGGAAGAACACTTGCAGAAAGGTGATTACTTGGTAGCCAGCGGTAAATTACCTCCGGGAGTTCCCGCGAATTTTTATGTAATGGTCTCGAAACTTACAGATAAGATCGAAGCAAAACTTGTTCTGGATACTTCCGGTAAAGCATTGTTACCGAGTATGGAGGCCAATATTTTTATGATGAAACCCAACTTGGGAGAGTTGGGTGCCTTATGTGGGGTCAATTCCATTTCGGCCATTGAATTGGAATCATTGGCCAAAAAGCTTTTGGAAGAAAACACCTGCGAGATACTTGTGGTATCCTTGGGCACAAAAGGTGCTTTATTGGCCACAAAAGAAGTAATGGCACATATACTGGCACCTACCGTACATCAAAAAAGCACCATTGGCGCCGGGGACAGTATGGTAGCTGGCATGGTCCTGAGTTTGATGAAAGGCAAATCGTTGAATGAAATGGTCAAATATGGAGTTGCCTGTGGCACCGCCGCTACTATACACCCTGGCACCCAGCTTTGTAGTAAAGAGGATGCTGATGGATTGTATGAATGGATAAATTCCTATACTGTTAAAAAAACGAAAAAATCACATGAACTGATCTAGGTCATGTTGAATCTAATTTCAACACTTTATTTTAGCGGAATAATTAGAAAAATATAGTTCTTTGAAAATAGTAGGTTGGATTTTTTTTGAGGGAATTCAAAATCTAAAAATACAGAAGAGGTTATAGATACCCTTTTATACCATTTGAATCCTGAATGGATTTAGCGATAAATTTCAGTCAGGGTCAGTGTAAGCGGAAATTGGGTTGAATAACGTCTTCTAGGAGACCGGGACATTTCGGTGTTCCGGTTTCTTTTATGAACCAAAAATATTGGTCTCTACCATCGAAAGACGATAGCGATCATAATAGAGGAAAGGTTGCCCTTTGTACCAAAATTGATTAGTTAGGTCATTTTGCAATAAAGTGGTTTAACAGATTGATAGATGGTATAGATGAATTCCATTTCTTTATGGAAAACAGGAAGTTTCGGCTTCCTGTTTTTTTTAAACTATCAAGGTTTTCTAAGCAGTATTACCATAGAAACTATAAAGAGGTATCATAACAACGACTTTGGTCCGACGTGCCTGTAATTGCGTAGCTAGTACGTTTCCATACAGGTTATGACAAGATTTAAGGAATAGTTGGATCCCCACTGAAAGGTTCTTATGGTCGTAAGGCGATATGGACCAGCAAGGTTCGAGTTGATTTTTACAAAGATCGCCCCTATATCATTTTATAGATAAGATGACTTAAGGATAGGTCGAAAGTACGAGGTGAATTCGAACACTTAAAAGGAAACAGGAGGCCTATGGCCTCCTGTTTCTGTTTATGGCCAAAACATGTGCTCCATAATAATGAATTTTGAAGCCGACTGCCTCAAAGGCAGAGCCTCGAAAAATTCATTTTGTCCCTTAAATTCTTTGCCCTTACGCTGATACAGATCATTGTCGCTGGGAGTCTTGATGCATACTTTTATCTTTTGATAAAATTTACATTATGAAAAAAATAGCTTTTATACTTGGAATGCTAACATTGGCGGCATGTTCCTCAACACGCTTTGTAGATAGCTGGAAAAACAGGGAAATAACCGCATTCGAACCCCAAAAACTTTTGGTCATCGGCATGACCGAAAACCTTACGGCACGAAAAATTTTTGAGGAAGAACTCAAAGAACAGTTCATAAAGCGTGGAATCAATGCCTACGAAAGTAGTGTGGCAATAGATCAATCTTTCACAGCTTCAAAAAGAAGTGAGGAAGAAATAGATGCCATGAAGGAAAAACTTTTGCAAGAAGGTTTTGATGCCGTTGTGATCACGGCAATTGTCGGGATCGATGACAAAAGGGCATATAGCTCAGGTTATTATACTTTCGGCTATAATTGGTATCGTTTTGGGCGCTACTATTATAGGTTTCAAAATGTGTATTATACACCGGATTACTACAGCGACTACAAAGTGTACCATGTAGAAACCTCTATTTATAGTATCAAGGAAGACGTAGACAAATCGTTGATCTGGGTCGGTACTTTTAACATTGTAGACCCTGTAAATATTACCTCGACCGTTAATGATTATGTAGAGCGAATCATTGCACAGTTGGTGCGGGAGAATTTGATTGCCAAATTGTAAAAGCCAGGAGTAGAAAGTAAACAGTTAACTTTTTACTGATTACTTTTTTTACTATCAAAACTTCAAATTGGAATAAATCATACGCTTCAAATTTTTGGGAAGCCCATCACGAATGTCTTCTATTTCGACAAGAGAGATGAACTTTCTCAAATAGATAAAAGTAGTTTCGATGTAGCATTCGGTGAGGAGGGGTAATGGGAGTTGAAACAAAGCGTATCGGCTAAAACAGGATTTTCATTTTAGAAAACAAAGATGTTGACGGACAATGCCATTCAGATTCTTAAGGCTCGCTATTTGCTTAGGGATGCGAAAGGCATGGTTAGGGAATCCCCAGACCAATTTTTTAGAAGAGTGGCCAAGTTCATAGCCAGTGCTGAAGAGGTAGATCGTGGCCCTTGGGAAACCCAATTTTATAAGATAATGGCTTCCCTGGAATTTCTGCCCAATTCCCCGACCCTTATGAACGCAGGTCTCCCAAACGGGCAGTTGAGTGCCTGTTTTGTATTGCCCATTGAAGATAGTTTGGCTGGAATTTTCACCACCCTCAGAAATGCTGCCTTAATCCATCAAAGCGGAGGAGGAACGGGTTATAATTTCTCAAAAATTCGACCCAAGGATGATCCGGTCAGCTCGTCGGGTGGAAAATCATCTGGCCCCATTGCTTTTATGAAGATCTATGATGCCGCGACCGAATATGTAAAACAAGGGGGCAAACGTCGAGGGGCCAATATGGGGATTTTGAACGTTGACCATCCGGATATTCTTGAGTTCATTACTTCAAAAACAGACGGGAACAGCCTACAGAATTTCAATATCTCAGTAGGTATCACGGACGATTTCATGCATGCCGTCAAAAATCAAGAAAATTGGAAATTGATAAACCCCAGAACGGGTAAGGCTCAAAAAACGGTAAAGGCGGCACACATCTGGAATTCCATTGTGCACGAGGCATGGAAAATGGGGGATCCGGGCCTTATTTTTTTAGATGCTATTAATAAAAATAACCCTAACCCAAAACAGGGCAGTATACAAAGTACCAACCCATGCGGGGAGGTGCCTTTACTCGATTTCGAAAGCTGCAATCTGGGATCGTTGAACCTTACCAAAGTACTGATCAAGGATGGAGGAAAAGTTAAAATTAATTGGTCAAGGCTCGAAACCGGCATTCAAATTGCAATGCGGTTTTTGGATAATGTAATTACGGTCAACCATTATTTTATACCGCAAATAAAAAACATAAGTACCGCCAATCGTAAAGTGGGGTTGGGCGTTATGGGTTGGGCGGAATCATTGCTATTCCTTGGAATCCCTTATGCATCCGAAGAAGCTGTGAACTTGGCGGCACAATTGATGGAATTCATAAAAATCAAAACTTATGAATCTTCTAAGGCCCTTGCACAGGAACGGGGAGTTTTTCTTTCTTGGGAAGAAAGTAGCTATGCCCCCAATAAACCTATGCGGAACGCAACCTGTAATAGTATTGCCCCCACAGGGACGATTTCGGTCATTGCAAACACATCTTATTCCATTGAACCTTTGTACGCACTGGCTTATAAACGGGTCGGGGTTTTGGAAGACCAAACCCAGACTGAAATAAATCCCATTTTCATGGAAAAAATGCAACAGTTTGGATTATGGAACCAAAAAATAAAGGCAGAAGTTTTGCAATCCGGAAGCATACAGCATATACCATCGATTCCAACAGAGATCAAGAAGCTGTTTGAAACCAGTTTAGAGATTCCGTGGGAATATCATTTGTTGCACCAAAGAGCGTTTCAAAAACATACGGATAATGCGGTATCCAAGACCATCAACCTGCCCGAAGGGATCACCATAAAAGAGATTTCGGAAATCTATCAAAAAGCTTGGGAATACGAATTAAAAGGTATTACCATCTATAGGGATAATAGCAAAACCCGACAGGTATTGCAAAAATGCAATTTCAACAATGCTGCGGAGTGTTAGCAAGAGATGACAAAGGTTCCCTAAAAAACACTCCTAAAGTGATTAAAAGGAAATGGAAAAAATAAAGAAAGGTTTTATACCCAATAATCCAAAACCAAATATGTTGTTGCTGCCCTTGGGCGGAATGGGATTGTTCATGGCATTATACCTTTTGGCAGCTCTTACCTACCCAGGAGGTTCGTGGATTGTTCCGGGACAAAACGGATTTAGTTTTTGGAACAATTATTTGTGCGACTTACTTGACCATAATGCGATTAATGGTGAATTGAATTCGGCCCGGCATTTTGCCAGAGCATCGTTGGGCGTACTTTGTACAAGCCTACTATTGTTATGGTATAATTTGCCCCATATGTTTTCTTCTAGAAGTGGCAATCAAACACTTATGTGGTTTACGGGGATTTTGTCCTTGATCACAACCTTATTTTTGACTTCCGAAACCCACGATATTACGATACACATTGCAGGTGCTTTTGGGATTATTGCCCTCATTACATGCATTATAGAATTACGTAAAGCGGGCCATAACAAGCTTTTCCTTTTGGGCGTACTTTGCCTTTTGGTCTTTCTGACCAACTACTATATCTATGAAACCGAATTCTTCATTGAATCACTTTCCGTAATCCAGAAGATTACGTTCGTACTGTTTATTAGTTGGTTTATTTGTTTGGATGTTGCCCTGTATCGGAAAGTAATGTTACCCAGAAAAAACGTTGCGTGAGTGTCTTAAAGGTGCACTTTCCGCTATTCTTGCTTTTCCTCAAAAAAAAGATGAAAAAGGCGGTGCTTTTCGCTGTCGAACTGTTCTAGAAAAATATCCTTTTTTCGGGCAAGGCCATCTTCCATAAGATAGCTCAGAGGTGCCAAAGTGTCGAAACTTCTAAAAATTTCTTTCGAGATGGCCAATATGGGCAGGGCCAAGATCATCCCTGGGATGCCCCAAATAATTCCGCCGACAAAGAGTCCCAGAATAATAAATAGGGGGTTGATCTTTATACTTGTACCTATAACGTTCGGGGAAATAAAATTGCCTTCTATTTGTTGTATTATGATATAAAGACCAACCACCGCCAAAGGTTGCCAGAAGTTGTCCGCTATCATCAACATATAAAAAAATGGTAGAATTCCTCCAATGGTAGTGCCTACGTAAGGGATAATTTCAAGGAATCCTGCCAGAAAGCCCCAAAAGAATGGATAAGGAACGCCTATTAACCACAATCCCGAACCGATCAACAGACCAAGGATGATAATGACCAATCCCTGTCCCAGCATATAGCGTTTGGTAAGATTCTGAATTTGGCGAAGGAGTTGCTCTACCGCTTCCCTACTTTTAGAATTTACTTGAACGAGAAGAAAGTTTTTAAAAGCGGTCCGGTACAACAGCATGAAATACGTAATTACAACAATCAAAACCATATTTACCAAAACATTGGTGGTAGATTGCAGACTTTCCCGAATTATACCCATTGAAATATTGGATGCCGCTAGAATGTTCTCAGAAATCCAACCGGAAGTGGCATCGGCCTCCAAATTAAATTTTTGATCCGACCAATCCGAAATCAACACTATAACATTATTCAGCCGCTCACGTACCGAGGGAAGGTTATTGAACAAAATTCTGGTTTGGTTGAAAAAGAAGAAAAGTACGGTGAATAATGGCACAACCGCTAAGAGGTACGATACAAATATGGCCAATATCCTATGGCGTAATTTACATTCAAAAAACGCCACTATGGGCATTAACATCAAGGCAAAAAAAAACTAAATACCAAGGGGGTAAGAATCACTTTGGCCGCTATCAAAATCCAGATAAGTGCGATAAGGATGAAAACTAAGTAAAAAACGTTGGCCAGGTTAATCGTATATTTCCTCATAGTGTATTGGCTTACAACAGTTTAAATCTTTCCTTGACCTTAAACAAAATCCTCTTGACAACCTCCTCGGGAACACCCAGAATTTCAGAGATTTCCAAAGTGTCCTGATCGCCAAAAACAAGTAATTCGATAACGGTTCTACTTCTTAGGGGTATGGTAGAGTACAATACCCCCAAGAGCTGTCTTTTTTCATTGGACAGCAGGGATGCTTCATCGAGCTCAAGTTTCTTTACTAGCTGCTTTTCCAAAGATTCATCCAGATAAACCTCAAATGACCACCCTTGTTTTTGTCGGTACGAAATATCGTCCAATTCATTATAAAGTATGCGATCTCCATCCCCTTCAGTTGTAAAATCTTCGCTCAAAGCCTTCAATTCGGTTTTTAAGAGGGCATGCGTAGTGACATCATCGGGAACATCCTGTTCCTTTTTTCCTTCAATTTTTTTTATGGCCTTTTTAAAAAGTGCTCGTCGCAGTTTTGTTGCATCCGTTTCAGAGGAAAAAGACTTAAACGTTTCCAAGTAGACCTCATCCAACATTTCAATGACATTATAGAATCCACGGTCCAGCATGCCCTGGTTTTCTGCTGCTTTAAGACTTCCAACCATAAACTTCTTCAATTCGGGAACAAGCGTTTCAATTTTTTTATAAAATTGCTCAAAGTCGTTCTCTTGCTCGTGCCTTTGTAATTCTTTGGTCGATGTCATATTCGTGATTTATAAGGTTATAGACAATGTATTGAGGTATCGAACTCATTTTGAGTTTTTCATTATCGAACTATGGATACAAAGCTATGCTTAAAATAACTGGATAAAAATGATATGCGTCAGTCCTTTATGTATAATATCGGTAGACCTAGCCATCTATCGGATTTAAAATTATGCGTTAAACTGACCGGGGTCATTTCAAAATCAACTTGTTGTGCCCAATTTAGGGGTCTAAGAATCATACAACCCAAAAATCGAGCACGGAGTCCGTTTTAAATATCGCTGAAAATTTCAATACGCATAATATGCTTTTAATAACCACGATCGGTCATGAAAGATAAACTAGGTACCATAAGCCGGACAACTTCAAACATGCCCGATTATGACACTTTTTGTAGTCAGTTTAGTTGGGAGAAGGAATATGAAAGTTTAGACGGACTTCCAGAAGGTGGAATCAATATCGCCCACGAAGCCGTCGACCGGCATGCCAATGGCGACATAGGAAATACCGTAGCTTTGAGATGGGTTCGAAAGGACAAGTCATTTGAAGACTTTACCTATATCGATTTAAAAGTGCGAACCTCGCGTTTCGCCAACGTCCTGGATAAATTGGAAACACAAAAAGGGGATGGAATATTTTCGTTGTTGGGAAGGGTTCCATCGTTATATGTTGCTGCAATAGGCACACTTAAAGCTAGAGCGGTGTTTTGCCCTATGTTCTCGGTGTTCGGCCCGGAACCCGCTTTTCAACGCTTAAGCAAAGGGAAAGCAAAAGTCTTGGTCACTACAACCGTGTTATTCGAGAACAAGATAAAACAACTGCTGGATCGACTTCCGTTGCTTCGAACCATTTTATTGGTCGATGCAGATTGCCATATAGACGATAAGGTACGGTCTTTGTCCCTACTTATGAGTAAAGCTGCCGATTATTATACAATCAAAAATACACAGCCGGAAGATCCTGCATTATTGCATTTTACGAGTGGTACAACGGGTATGCCAAAAGGTGCTTTGCACGTTCATCGAGCTGTCCTGACCCATTTTGTTACGGGGAAATATGTGCTTG
Source organism: Maribacter sp. (assembly GCA_023141835.1). GTDB lineage: Bacteria > Bacteroidota > Bacteroidia > Flavobacteriales > Flavobacteriaceae > Maribacter_A. Next base: position 10,892 of record JAGLKG010000346.1, read on the forward strand.
ATCTTCATCCAGGGGACGTATTTTGGTGTACGGCCGATCCCGGTTGGGTAACCGGTACTTCCTATGGTATTATTGCCCCCTTGGTAAATGGGGTTACTAATATTGTCGATGAAGAAGAGTTCGATGCCGCTCGGTGGTATTCCATTCTCGAAGAACACCGTGTGAATGTTTGGTATACTGCCCCAACGGCTATCCGAAGATTAATGCGAATGGATTTAATGCCACTCGATAGCTATGATCTGTCCCCATTGCGCTTGATTCATAGTGTGGGAGAGCCGTTGCAAGCAGAAGAAGTGGTCTGGGGCAAAAAGACTTATGGAATGCCCATTTGCGATAACTGGTGGCAGACCGAGACAGGTGGTATCATGATCAGTAATTATGCCTCAATGAAGGTCAGGCCGGGATCCATGGGTAAACCTTTACCGGGGATCGAAGCTGCCATCGGGGAGGTCGAAGGAGAAAAAGTACACCTCTTGACAAAACCTTTAGAACAAGGTCATCTTTTATTAAAGGCTGGATGGCCATCAATGTTCAGGGCCTATCTGGATGAAGAGGAACGTTACAAAAAGTGTTTTAAAGGGCAATGGTATATCACGGGCGATCTGGCCAAAAAGGATGCCGACGGCTACTACTGGTTTGTGGGCAGGGCCGACGACATTATTAAAACATCAGGGCACATGGTCGGGCCTTTCGAGGTTGAAAGTGCATTGATGGAACATCCTGCTGTGGCCGAGGCGGCTATTATCGGAAAACCTAACGCTATTATCGGCGAATTGGTCAAAGCTTTCGTGGTACTCGAATCCGGATTCGAAGCTAACGAGGCGACCAAGTTGGATATCAAAGGATATTCACGAAAAAAATTAGGTCCAGCGATTGCACCCAAGGAAATCGCATTTATAAAGCGTTTACCAAAGACAAAAAGCGGCAAGATCCTGAGAAGGCTGTTAAAGGCAAGGGAATTGGGATTGCCCGAAGGGGATACCTCAACATTGGAATAAGATGGAAGACAAAGAAATACAGAACGAGTCAATAATTGACAGGAAAATTGGACTTGAACTCCTTCACAAGATGATTTTGATCAGAAGGTTCGAGGAGAAGTCCGCCGAAATGTACACTAAAGAAAAAATCCGCGGTTTTCTACACCTTTGCATTGGGGAAGAAGCGGTTGCCGTAGGGGTAATGGAATCATTGACCGAAGCGGATAATATAATGAGTACCTATCGCGAACATGGCCATGCCTTGGCCCGGGGGGTCGATCCAGGGAGTATCATGGCCGAGATGTACGGTAAACAAGAGGGTTGCAGTAAAGGGCGCGGAGGGTCGATGCACCTGTTTGACACCAAAAAAAGATTTTACGGTGGCAATGCAATCGTTGGGGGTCATTTACCTATGGCCGTGGGTATGGCGCTGGCATCCAAAAAACAACGACAGGACCATATCACCTGCTGTTTTTTTGGTGAGGGAGCGATTGCAGAAGGGGAATTCCATGAATCGATGAACCTTGCGGCATTATGGAAAGTACCCCTCCTTTTTCTTTGTGAAAACAACCTGTACGGCATGGGAACCGCGCTCCGTTATTCACATTCCGTTCAAGAAGTCGAAAAAAAGGGAGCAGCCTATGGTGTTGAATCGGCTGCGGTCAACGGAATGGATGTACTGGAGGTGAAAAAAGCCGCCAAAAAGGCCATAGGCTATATTAGAAAAACGGGGAAACCCTATTTTCTGGTTTGCAACACCTATCGTTTTAGGGCACACTCCATGTTCGATGCCGAGCTGTATCGTGAGAAATCGGAAGTTGAAGCGTGGAAGGAACGCGATCCCATTCCGACTTTACGTACTAAATTATTAAAAGACGGGTTAATCACTAAGGATGACATTGATACCATTGAGAAAAAGGTAAAAGCTGAAGTGCAGGATGCGGTCGATTTTGCCGAAAAAGGAACTTTCGAATCCGTACAGGACCTAACAAAATTTATTTATAGTAACCAAAGATGACAGATACAAAGACGGTAAAGATCACGTATAGGGAAGCACTCAAGCAGGGACTTCGGGAGGCCTTGATCAATAATCAAAAGGTATTTCTGATGGGCGAGGACGTTGGGCGTTATGGGGGAGCCTTTGCGGTAAGTAAAGGATTTCTTCAGGAATTCGGTACAGATCGTATTATGGATGTACCGCTATCGGAATCGGGTTTTGTGGGGGCCGGTATAGGAGCGGCCTTGGGTGGAATGCGCCCCATAGTGGAAGTCATGACGGTTAATTTTAGTCTACTCGCACTGGATCAGATCATTAATAACGCGGCGACCTTGTTGCATATGTCAGGGGGACAGATCAATGTACCCGTGGTGATTCGAATGAACTCGGGTATCGGTAATCAACTTGCGGCACAGCACTCCCATAGCTGGGAACCTTTTTATGCCCATGTTCCCGGATTAAAGGTATTGTCAGTCGGAACGCATGAAGATGCCAGGGGAATGCTCGCAACGGCCTTGGAATTTCTCGATCCAGTTATCATTTTCGAATATACCTCCCTACTCAATATAGAGTCCGAGATTCCCTTCGATGCAGGCGCCATGGATATCGATAAGGCCAAAGTGAGGAGGCAGGGAAAAGACCTGTCGATCATTACCTATGGTCCTGGTGTGTACAAAGCTCTGGCAGCGGCCGAAGAATTGATGTTATCGGGCATTGATGTGGAAGTCATTGACCTGCGCGTTCTTAATCCCATAGACAATACGACAATCATGAATTCCGTGATTAAAACCCATCGTGTCTTGATCGTGGAAGAAGCCTGGAGGTCTGTCAGCGTATCATCGGAGATTATTTCCAGAATCATGGAAGGTGCCTTTTTTGATTTGGATGTACCGGTACGCCGTCTTTGTGGCATTGAAGTACCCATCCCTTATGCAAAACATTTGGAAGATGCCTCGATTCCACAGAAAGAGGATATTGTTGAATCGGTTCATAATATGATGCAACATGATTGAGTTCAATATGCCAAGCCTTGGTGCCGATATGGAAGATGGAACATTGGTCGAATGGCGGGTCAAGCCGGGAGACAGGGTGAAACGTGGAGATATCGTAGCGGATGTGGATACTCAAAAGGGGTTGATTGAAATAGAAGTCTTTGATGAAGGTACAATCGATCAATTGCTAATCAAGGAAGGTGAAAAGGTTCCTGTGGGAACGGCAATGGCCTTTATTATACCGGAAGGGGAACCAGAGATGGCAAAAAAAGAATCCCCAGCGCCTAAGGTCAAAACTGAACCAAAGAAGAAGAAGAAGAAGAAGAACGAAGTTAAGAAAAAGGCCATCGAGCCAACGGCAAAGGAAATCCTTACCGGATCGGTCGACAGAAAAAAAATCTCGCCTTTGGCAAGGAAAATTGCAGCGGAAAAAAGCATCGATATTTCTTCAATTACTGGCACGGGTCCTAGAGGTAGCATTGTGGTGAGGGATGTTGAACGGGCTGCCGAAGGAAAAGGAAAGTCAAGGAAAAAGGTTAAAGAAGATAAAAAGGCACAGGCCCAAAAAGGCCTACGAGCTGCCATTGCTTCTGCCATGAGCAAATCGAACCGTGAGATTCCCCATTTTTATTTAGAGGCAAAAATAGATATGTCAAAAGCCATGGCGTGGTTAAAAAAAACTAACAAGAAAAGGGATGTAAAGGATAGACTACTGTCCGTCGTGCTGCTGATCAAGGCCATGGCGAAAGCCGCGGAGAAAGTGCCTCAAGTGAATGCGTACTGGGAAAAGGGGTTGCACTTGAAAGAAGCCATCAATATTGGATTTGCAGTTTCGTTGCGACAAGGAGGAGTTGTAATCCCGGCGATCCAAGATGCCTTACAAAAATCCTTGCCCGAACTAATGCTCCTTTTAACCGATCTCATCCCTCGCGCCAAAGGATTGAAATTGCGAAGTTCAGAATTAAGTGAATCGACCATTACCCTAACAAATATCGGGGAAGGAAGTGTAGCTACCGTTTTCGGGATAATTTATCCTCCGCAAGTGGCCATAGTCGGGTTTGGAACGATTACCGAAGAGGCATGGGCCGAAAATGGCACCATCAGTTCCCGTCCTGTTATTCATGTTACCTTAGCTGCTGACCATAGGGCCATCGACGGCTATCTGGGAAGCAGGTTTTTAACTGCGATAAAAGACCATCTTCAAAATCCTGCCGCTCTATGAAAGATAAAGAAACAAAAGCTGTTATTTTTCAAATACTTATAAAGATTGCTCCCGATGTAGATCCCGAAACATTGGAAATGGAGGATAATATCAGGGAGGTACTTGGCATCGATTCCTTTGATTTTCTACAATTCATCATTGGTCTTGACGAAGAATTTGGACTCAAAACACCCGAAGAGGATTACGGTAAAATAACGACCCTAAAAGCTTTGATCACATATATAAAAGCAGCAAAACAGCGATTGATAAAATAATGTACCCGTGATGAAGTTATCCCTATTCAATTATTGAACTTGTCTGAATGATTTATCATTAAGGGCGATAAACACCGACCCCTTTTCCCTTTTTAGTTTTCATTCTTTTTTAGGTCTGTATTTAAACTTTTGCCCCCCAATGGAAGCTTCGTACATGAGGCCCGCTTTGGTCATCGTGAATACGGCAACTCCGTTTTGATAGGCAACGTCGGCAGAAGCTCCCAGCGTTACTGCAACCGCGGAGACCTGACCGGCAAATTTAAGTTTTCCCCTTTTAAACTTTCTCATGGCCTGTTCATCCTCAAAAAATATAACCTCGCTATAGGCCTGTCCGCCAAACTGGAATCCCACTGTAATCTGGGTCATATTGACCTTTCCTATGGGCTCATCGTCCTGGAAAACAACACCTGACCCATGGGCACCTCCCACACCGACAGCACCCTTTCCAACTCTCGGAAAAACGGCATAACCGTGCGCTTCTTGAAAGAATTTTTCCATTTCTGGATCTTTTACCTTAAACGTTTTGATGGTTTCTTCAGCTTTTGCTACTGCTCCTGGGTCCCATCCCCCTATCTGTTCTTGAGCATATACTACAACACCCATTAAGAATAAGGTTAGATTTAAAAATTTCACAATGTATCTTGTTACAGACGTAATTCCCATAATCTTCTTTTTATATGATTAATACCAAAAAATATTTCTTATTTATTCACAATTACCAGTATGACTTTCGCCAATAATTGTAAAAGCAATGATATTGACAATTGCTCGCTTACCCAATGACTAAAGTCATCCGAGATGGATAACAATGCCGCCAGTAGTCCACCGCTGGCCATCCAATTAGGGATTTCAATCATTTTAACGTCCATTATGCTTCCCTTGAAAATTAGGTCGTTTAGAGCTGGTGACAGATTAGTTCCAAGTTAGGTCCAAGTTCTTATTATCTACCCAATTGACTTTGGTGCCGAATTGCTCGCATTCCCGATTTAATACTTTTTGCATCCAATTGCAGTCTTTTTTGCCAGGTCGGGCAAGTTGTAGCTTTTTGACTTCAGTCGGAACCATTTTCAAGGAAATAAGATGGCCTTTGCTAGTATCGACTGTTACAAAATATAGTAAACCTAGGTGTGCTTTGTAGGATTCGTGACCGGTGATGCCCTCATAGTCGTTCAGTAAATCACCACAACCATAAATAATGGTTTTTCTTTTGTATACTTCAATGCCCAAAAAGTGATGGGAAGAATGCCCATGAACAACATCGACCCGAGCCAGGTCAATAAGGTTGTGCGCAAATTCCTGAAGCACCGCTGGAATTTCATACCCCCAATTGCCACCCCAATGAATGGAGGCTATTACCACGTCGTAGGGTTGTTTGTGACGGGTAACTTGTT
>JAGLKG010000347.1 GCA_023141835.1 Maribacter sp.
TTGTTTGATTGTTTCTATCGAAAAATTATCAAGTAAATTGACCCCCGGCCAATTTTCGGTGGCTTTCCAATGATACGAAATACCACTAGAAGCAAATCCGAAGGAAAAAACCAATACACGCCCCTTCCCTCCCACTTTAAGTACGGCTGGCGCTTTGGCTTTATTGCTATCGCGGCCAGCACCGGGATGTTCAATGCCCACCTTTTCCAAGGTTTCCAAGGTCTCCAGCAATCCCTCCTGTCCCCAGTCCAGCACATGGTTGTTCGCCAGTACACAACAATCTATGTGCGCGACGGTCAGACAGGGGATATTTTCGGGATGCATACGGTAGTTGATACCCTTGTCCATATAATTGTCGCTGTACGTGACACTTGTTTCCAGATTGATAATCTTTGCATCTGCCTTGCGAATGAGTTGTAGCGCCTCTCCCCATAGGTAGGTGTACCCTACCGGGCGATCTATAGGGCCGTTCACCTGTTCGGCCAATTCGACATAGTGACGCGCATCTTTAACATAGGATTCGTAAAGTATGGGATTGCTCGGATGGGGCAGTATCTGGTCAACACCACGGCCGGTCATTACATCCCCACAAAGGAATATGGTCATCACTTTTTCCATTTTTACGATATAGCAATTCCTATTCGTTTTCCAACAATGCCTTCAGGTTTTCCCCCTCCTCTTTCATATGCTTTTTAATCGCTTCAAAGCTATTAGGGGCAATTTTCGATAGTTAAGGACCAAAATTGAAAGAAAGCATCGCTATGAAGATGCTGCCTTCGCCTTTTGGCTCGATTATAAAGGAACCTTTTGGACAAAGAATACCCAATGGAAACAAGAACTGATAGGTTACTTTTCTATTGGGTTCTATTTTGGTCAAACGCGCTTTGAGTCCATGTAATTTACCGTGAAGGTATTCCTCGGCATAGAGAATGGATCCTTCCTCAAGTGCCTTTCCTTTGATCCATTTGCAACTCACATGGTCCTTATGCCATTTCTTATAACCACCGTTGGACGAGAACACTTGGGCCAAAGCATCGAATATTTTGGCCGGCGTTGCATTGATTTCTATTGAATCGACGATAGAGGTCATACGCCACATTTAAAATTTTACGGGATAATCGACAAACTGCTTATTTGGTGACCTCCATAATTCCAAAGACATTGCCCTCTGTATCCTTACAGCCGGCGATGTATCCCATGTTGGGGACGGCCGACTTGGGTTCCACGATTTCACCTCCCAGTTCTTTCACTTTGGCAATGGCTTCATCGATGGAGTCTACTTCAATGAAATTGGTAATTTGCTGATACGCCTTTTCCCTTTTGGCGATTCCGCCGCCAATACCTTTTCTTCCCGTCTTTGCGAGGGTCTCAATAAGATAATACTCCTTAGGGCCTGTAGGAAACTTTTCAATTTTCCATCCAAATAATTTTTCATAAAAATTCTTAGCCCTAAGGACGTCGTCTGCTGAAATGTCGAAATGTATTATGGAAGCCATTTTTTGTTGTTTTTAGTATTGATGAACCTATTTTAATACCCTATCTCATTGGTTGGAACCCAAAGTAACCGTAGCGTTGCCATCCCCAACCATTACGACCACTGCTAATTTTCCTTTTTCCGCAGCTAGGTGGCCGCCGTTTCCGACCATGGTAGTATAATTGATTTTAAAGCCTTCGGTTTCCAGTTCCTCCTTGTATTTTTTCAAAGCGGTTTGGGGGACATCTTCAAAGATGATCACCCAGTTCTTGGCATCATTCATTTCTTGTGTAGTAACACTGATTACTTTGCCGTCTTTAAATTCTGGTACGTCGCCAGGAACTTCTTTGGGCCAACTATAGACCGTAGCGTCGGTGGTGAACGTTCCCTCATCAGTTTTGATAACTACTTTCTCATCATCAATGTCTACTTTGGCATCATCACCAATTGATTTTTCAATTATTTTTTCACTGTTTTTTTCCGCAGCTCTTTTGCAGGAATTGAATATTGTCGTGGCGGCAAATACGAGCAATACCATCATCATATGCTTGAAGCGGATTCTATTTGACTTTCGCATTGGATAGATGTTAGAATGAATACTATTTCCTTAAGCGGTAGAATAAAATTCTACGGCCATTGCATCAAAAATACGGTACCCATGAAACTACTACAATGATTTAGGTCATCATTACCGACTGACAGATATCATTGTAGTACAAGCTCATTTTGTGGAATTTTACAGGAATCACACTCCTCTTTCAAATAAAAAATGATGGATACTGTTAAAAAACTGATTTTTGCCTTAGATTCCAGTAAGGCCTTTGGTACAATGGTCGCAGAAGCGACAGGAATGACCTTGAGCGGACATGAGGAGCGGGACTTCCCCGAAGGGGAACACAAGATACGTTCGTTGGTCGATGTGCGGAACAAGTCCGTATTCGTTATATACAGTCTTTATGGAGAAATCGAATTAACAGTCAATGACAAACTCTGTCGACTGTTGTTCTTTATCGCTTCGTTAAAAGATGCGGGGGCCTTGGAGGTGGCGGTAATCGCTCCTTATTTATGCTATTCCCGAAAAGACAGGAAGACGAAGAGCAATGACCCGATTACCACCCAATATGTTGCCCGTTTGTTTGAAGCCATGGGAACGGACAGGTTCGCGACCTTGGATGTGCATAATGTGCAGGCCTTTGAAAATGCTTTCCGTATTCCTACAATACATTTGGAGTCCAAGGCCTATGTTGCCTCCTATTTTGCCCCATTAATAAAAAACCAAGAAACGGTGGTCTTATCACCGGATAGCGGAGGGATTAAACGCGCGATGGCATTTGCACAAGCACTCGAAAATGAGCTGAAAAAACCGATTCCCGTTGCCGTAATGCACAAAACCCGGAGTGAGGGAGTTGTTGGGGGTACCGAGCACATCTTTGGAGACGTTGGTAACAAAACCGTAATCATTATAGATGACCTAATCAGTTCGGGCACTACGCTCCTAAGGGCGGCCAAGGCCTGTAAACAAGCCGGAGCGGGCAAAGTTTATGCCGCTGCGGCACATGGTGTTTTTTCGACCGGGGCAAATGAAACCCTAAAAGACCCTGCATTAGACAAAATCGTAATAACAAACAGTATTCCACCCATTCGGTTGGAAAAAGAAATCATTGAACAGAAGATCGAAATCATAAATATTGCACCTTTAATAGGGGTGCTTATTCACAACATGGTAATCGATTCTCCCGCAGTGGATTCGTAAGGACTGTTTGGATAGGAAAAGTAGACTAAAGTGCATGCTTCCTATATTATGGGAGGTTTAGTTTTCGAATTTCCCAACCATCCCCTGGTGTTCTTACCGCAACTAGATTTTCCGAGAGCATCTTTGAGCTGATCATTGGAAGTTCATATCGCTTTTTGGTCATATGGATGTTTTCCCGTTTGCCCAAAAATTCCTCGATTTTACCGGAGCGCCCTACAAGGACATCATCGAACTCATAGTCATAAAGTTTGAATCTAAATTCTTTGCTACCCTTGTATACTTTGATACACCGGACTCCCGAGGCATATCCTTTATAAAATTGGGTGACATTTAAAAACTGCGGTTCGATGACTGTTTTGCCTTCCATGTCAATAAATCCAAAGAGTGCGATATCATGCTCAATCTTCTTGATTATACATCGCCCTTCCTTAAACATGGGGTACCGGATCCCAGTAATATCTAAATTGGAGTTATCGGCATCCTTATTCCAATGCAGATCATTCCTAAAACCGATAACCAAAGTGCCCTGCTTGCTGATAAAACCCCACTGGCTTCCTTTTCTTACCGCAGCCAACCCCTCACTGAAAGGGGCTATTTCATCAATATCTTTAATGGTTTGGGCAAATAACAATATTGGTAGGAGCAGTAATACGGCAATTGATATCATACTATTTTTCATAATTATCGATTCTCAGCTTTGCAATAATTTAACGACCATGCGCCTCATAGAAAATGATGTTGGTCATATGGTGCAAAGGTGTAGCTATTTTTCCTTTAACGGGGCTGGTTTACCTCTATAAGAGGAACAAAGGGAAAGCTAGATATTACCTTGTCCATTCCCAAAATATTCGACGTAAAAAAGATAGCATCCATGACGGGTATCGTATTAAGAATTTCGTAAGTTTTACGGTGCGGAATAAAATCTGATGGTTTCCAAACATAGCTGAAACTATGAGAGTTGCTTCGCACGTTTTTGTATTTCATCCTCCTCAATGTAAAGCAAAAAAGTGCTTATGGCCTATCGGACTGACCTATATCATGGTCTTACCTATTTACCAAGAGTACTTTTGAAGGATATCAAAAGATAAAACGATGTTGAAAATACTGTTGCCCTCCGATTTTTCGGATAACTCCCAAAAAGCCATCGACTATGCCATCTATCTTTTCGAAAAGGAAGAATGCACATTTTATCTGCTTCATGCCTATCATGATGTACCATCCGCATCTGGCACCAAATTCGATTCGGAAAACGACCTGAAACATTTGGCGGAAGGCATCACGTCTAAAACTAAAATCCCAAATATCATTTTGAACGGGTATCCCTAACAGGTTCCGTAGTGAACGCTTTGAATATTACAATAATCGACAAAGCTGTCGATTATATTTTCATGGGTACCAAAGGCGCATCTTCCCTTCGTAATACTTTTATGGGCAGTAATAAGGTAAGGGTCATAAAGCAGCTTGATGCTTGCCCCATTGTCACCGTTCCGGCAGATTATGATTACGACCTGCCCGACGAAATCGCCTTTGCAAACGACTTCAAGCCCACGTTCATAGCCCCTGAATTGGTTCCACTTATCAATTTTACGCAGTTGTGGAACTCGACCTTGTTGGTGGTCCACATCCGTTCGGAAAAAACTTTGAGCAATGACCAAAAACTGAACAAAGAACTGCTAAAAAACGCTTTGAAGGAAGTAAAAATAAGGTTTTTGGAAGTGCAAATGGAAGTTTCCATATCCTCTACCCTATATCGGTTGGAAAAGGAAAATTAGAAGATTGGAATGGTCTCCCTCTTAAAGATCAAACGCGGTTTCTTTGAGAAATTGCTCCGTGAACCTGTAATCCGTAATATAAGCTTTAACACGAAGGTTCCTTTGCTGGTGCTTTCCAAAATAGAATAAGCTCAACTTATTTCTATAAGGTTGTGGTTTCAAACATATCGGTTTCAGTTCTATGTAAGGCAGGCGAATTTGGCATGGGGTACTTACAAGATTGCATAGGATGCCCAATTCGCGAAAGTTCTTGCTTGACTTTTTGAAAAGCAAGTGGACTTGCATAGAGAAAAAATAAGGTTCCGTTTTAGATATCGATATCAATAATTTTAATATCCAATATCCGGCTTAGATTTCGCATTACTGTCCTTTTCACTTCGTCACCGTTCAGGTTCTTTATTTGTGCCATAGCCTTCAGCCTTCATCTTCTCTTCTATAGAATATTTCGGGGTTATTTCTCCAAGTTACTACATGAATGACGGCATAGAAATGACGTGTATCATTTTAGTCTGATTTAGATTTTTTTAAGATTAATAGCATGATTTTAAGCCTGTATAATTCAATTCAGGAGTCCTCCCCTTCGCAGGGGAAGGCTCCAAATTCAAAATTTCATCTAGCTTTGAACCTTTAATGGATGTAACAAAAAATCCGAACAGGAAAAAAAGCACAGCCCATAACACTCCCATCAGCAACGGATAAGTCAAAATGCCTCCTTTAGCATTTGGATTCAGGGAATGCTCGATCAATCCGTGGATGCCCACGCTCAGAAACGTAAAAATCATGGCCGAGGTTACAATCAAAAATACTTTTGAATGCGCTTCTTTAATGGAATACAGATAAACTCCCAATCCCAACGCAACTGCTATCAATATATTATAGATTCTTCTGGCCATTTCAATAGGTTCTAAAGTGCTTGTTTAAAATAAAAAAGTTGATGGTTGGATCCCCTGAAACTCAAAAGAGGTACCCTGCCATAAGATTCCATTTTTTCAACCAGGTCTCGATGGAACCATTTTTTTATGATGCTTTTGTGTTCCCTTTCCAACATAACCATCAAATCTGCATTTGTATCCCCGAGATAGATTCTAAGCGCATCAAAAACATCCTCAGTAAATAATAGCTCAAAATCGATGCGCTCGTACATTACTTTCTGTTTGAGCATATCTTTGAACCATTCCATTTGCATCTCTCCCTTATATTCTTCCTTAGTTGAGATATGTACGACTTTTATTTCAGCATCGAACTGCTCCGCTATTTCAGCCAATTTTCGAATGGCATAAACGCCCTCTTCTTCAAAATCGGTGGCATAAACGATAGTTTTAAGCGGCATATAACTTGCATCTGCCGGAATGGACAAAATGGGGCAGGGAGCTTTTTCAATAAGATGCTTTGTCGTGCTTCCCATAAGCATTTCCCGAATCGCACTTCTGCCCTTCATACCGATTATGATTAAGTAGGCATGCCACTCATCGGCCACGGAGATAATCCCCTTGACTACGGATTTGTTTTCTACTGCCTCTAACTGTATATTTGGATTCTCCCAGTTGCCGCCTAGATGTTCTTCACAGAATTGCTCCAGTTTGGTACGGTGTGTTTTAAAAGCATCTTTCTCTAATTGCGGAAACGGTTCCGAAAGCATCTCCGTTCCCAAAACGGTAGGATAATCAAATACATGGGTA
>JAGLKG010000348.1 GCA_023141835.1 Maribacter sp.
ATCGGAATAAATATTGACCGATTTTATTATACACTAGGGAAGGACTTACCAAAAAATAAACGATACGCCAGCCTGTACTTCGCTCACGTTCCTTAAAACGGTAGCTCCAATAGGCATTGGCCACTTCATCGGGGTGCAGATGCCGGAAGGAGTCCAAAAACCCGAATTGATAAAATTTTCCATACCATCGATTTTGATTTGGGTGTAGCCAGCAGTTTTGCTGTAGTTGGCCTTGTCATTCTTTAAAGCGATAGGGTGGTGTGCCACATTAAAGTCGCCACAGGCGATGACGTGTTTTGTCTTTTCAAGAGTTTTAAGGTAGCTGAGAAAATCGGGTTCCCATGGTTTTTGATAGTTCAGCCGCCCTAATTTTTGTCCGGAATTGGGCATATAGACATTAACCAAATAGAAATTATGGTATTCCACTCATAGTACCGGTCCTTCAGTATCATGTTCGATGATGCCCATATCATGGCTGATTTTGATAGAATCAGATTTATTTAACAATGCCGTTCCTGAATATCCTTTTTTATCCGCTAAATTACAATTGAGTTGATAAACGTTCAATGGCAATAACGCATTTTCAACCTCGTTATCCTGGGCTTTGGTCTTCTGCAAACAAAGCATATCTGGATTGAGGCTAGGAATTGAGTCAAAAAAATCCTTTTTAACAACAGCCCGAATCCCATTGACGTTCCACCAGATAATGTTCATCTATTGCCTTTACGGATTATTAAAGGGCATAAAAAATGCCCTTATGAATTTAAGAAAATCAAGGCATTTTTTAGAAAAAATTGTTAGAACCCGTGTTACTTCAATTTCGCTACTAGGCGAACTCGGTATAGTATTGAACCCTCAGTTTGTTTTTGACTTCATGTACCCCAGGCGCCTTAAAGGCCGCTTTTTCGGCATCTTCTTTCTCTTTGATGGAATGTACCTTGCCGCTGAGTGTAACGGTATGTCCGTCCGTGGTTACATTAATACCTCCAGAATCGATTACTGCCGAGCGTTCAAAGGCTTCCTTGATCTTGTTTTTTACCTCAAAAGGTTTTACATGTTGCTTTATGGCAATGCTGTTGATTACCCCTTGAACACCGGTAAGGTCTTTGATGGCATTTTTTGCGGAGTTCTTTTGATATTCCCATTTCACTTCCCCTGAAAGGTACACCCAAGCTTCTTCCACTTTGAGCATTACGGTATCATCGGGTACCGAAGAATGCCATTTTAGGGCTTCTAAGGCCGCTTTAGCGATTTCGGTATCCGATTTTTCCAAACTGTAGGGATATTTAACCACGATATCCTCGGCCACGGCCTTTACCCCGGATACCTGTTTGGCCGCTTTTTCCGCCGCCATTTTCTTGGCATAGCTACTTACCTCGCCACTTAGGGTAACGACCCCGTCGTCAACGGCCACCCCAATTTTAGTCTCGTCGATACTGGGCTCCCATTCCAGTTCGTCCTGTACATCCAATTTAATCTTTGAATCTGTTTTCATGATATATAGATTTTAATTAAACATTATGTGGGCAAAAGTAAACCAGCAACAAGAGGTTCAAAATGATGTACATCAGCTAGGAATGATTTTAACACTGACAAGTTCCAGACTTTAGGAAGTTCTATATCATATTGCTTACATATGCTTGGCAAGAAACCGAAAAAATTCCTTTTTGAGGTCGGCATATATTTGCCTTTGGGTTTCGATATGTTCCCTGAATTCCAAATGCTTCTTGACGAGGGCGATATCCAATATTTCCTTCCCCATTTGGCTGTGTCCTACAATGCTGGCTTCATGTTCCTCAATGTCTTCCCGCATACCGTCGATTACGCCACCATGGAGTATGAATTCGTTTTGATAGTGCTCCAACTGTTTCAGTACCTCTTTTTTGGTCCAGCGGGTTACCAGTTCGCTCAATCTGTTGTTGAAGGATTTTAGCTCGTCTTCCCAAAAATCGAGTTCTGATCTCCATCGTTGGTGTTCAAAATGTAGGTTTGAATCGAATATTACTTCTTTTTCCATCATCCTATTGCTTTAATGTTATATTTTAAATGGTTGTACTTATGGGTTGTTTTCCATGAAAATTTCAGTACTTCGCTTGCCCAAAATTTCCTCCAGATCCTCTTTTTCCACTACTTCTTTTTGTAATAACAGCTGTGCCAGTTTTTCCAATTCTTCACGGTGAGCCAATAGAAGGGCCTTGGTTCTATTATAGGCAGTAATTATCAGATTCTGCACTTCCTTGTCAATCAACTGGGCCATGTTTTCGCTATAAGGTTTGCCCAATAACCGTTCATTTTGTCCCGAAGAATCATAAAAACTGATAGGGCCGATTTCTTCGTCCAACCCATAGTAGGCTACCATGGTATAAGCCTGTTTGGTCACTTTTTCCAAATCGTCCAGAGCACCTGAGGATGGCTCATCAAAAATAATTTCCTCTGCGGCACGTCCCCCTAGGGACGCACAGATTTGATCCATTAATTGGGATTTGGTCACGATTTGGCGATCCTCTGTTAAATACCATGCAGAGCCCAATGATTTTCCTCTTGGAATGATGGATACCTTAACCAGGGAATCCACGTTTTCCAAATACCAGCTTACCACGGCATGCCCCGCTTCGTGGTGCGCTACGATTTCTTTTTCCTTGGGTGAGATAATTTTGCTTTTTCGTTCGATGCCCCCGACTATACGGTCCCTAGCCTCCATAAAATCGGTCTGTTCTACCTGTTTCTTTTTTTTGCGTGCAGCAATCAACGCTGCCTCGTTACAGATATTGGCAATATCCGCACCCGAAAATCCGGGACTCATGGCAGACAAAGTGGCGAGGTCGACTTCCTGGGCCAATTTTAAAGGGCGTATATGCACCTTGAAGATTTCGATGCGTTCCTCCTTGGTGGGCAGTTCCAAGTAAATATGGCGGTCGAACCTGCCGGGCCGCAGCAGGGCCTTGTCCAGGATATCGGGTCTATTAGTGGCCGCCAATACGATGACGCCGGTGTTAGGGCCAAACCCGTCCAGTTCGGTCAACAATTGGTTGAGCGTACTTTCACGTTCGTCGTTCGCCTGAAAAGCATTGACCTTGCCACGGGAACGCCCCACGGCGTCGATTTCATCAATAAAAATAATACTAGGAGCCTTTTCCTTGGCCCGCTTAAACAGGTCACGTACCCGAGAGGCACCTACACCAACGAACATTTCTACGAACTCGGAACCAGACATAGAGAAAAAAGGTACTTGCGCCTCGCCGGCTACCGCTCTGGCCATTAATGTTTTTCCCGTGCCCGGAGGGCCTACCAGCATTACGCCTTTAGGGATTTTAGCACCCAATTTAGTATAAGTGTCTGGATTTTTAAGGAAGTCCACCACCTCCATGACTTCTATCTTGGCCTCTTTTAAGCCTGCAATATCTTTAAAGCTTGCCGAGCTTTTGGTTCCTTTTTCCGAAATTTTGGGCGTTGATTTCCCAAAATTGAAGAGCGGATTTCCACCTGTACCTCCCCCACCCATTCTACGAAGTATAAATAACCAGAATAATATGATTATTCCAAATGGGAGAACCCAGGAAACAATATTAATCCAACTCGTACGGTCTTGGTATTGAATATCGATTTTTTCCTCCGGCAGAAAATCCTGCTGGGCCAGCTGTAATTTGTTTTCAAAGGTTTCTACCGATCCTATGGTCATCCGGTAGTGGGGGCCGGTCTTAGAACCGAACCTATTGGTAATCTCTTTATATCTTGAATCTTCGAGGCGGTCTTGCTTGATATAGATTTCTGCCACTTCCTTATTGACGACCACTATTTTTTCAACGTCCTGTCGGACTAACATAGGCCCCTCAAAATCCGACCAAACGATTTCCTTGACATTGAAGGTGGAATTGGAGAAAAGGTAGAAAATCAGCAAAAAAGTGAACAGGAAAATATAGAACCAACTAAAGCCATACCCTCCATAGGGTGGTTTTGGTTTTCTGTTTTCTGGGGTCTCGGTGTTTTTATTGGGTATTTTCATCTTTTTTGGACTAGTTGAATTGAGGTGCCATCAATTCATAGCAACACTCAAAATTATTTTAAGCCAATCGTTAGTGAAATGATTATGGTCATTTCGTTGATCGGCCCTTACCTTTTATTTTGTAGTTCAAATAAAAAATAATGGAAAATAGAAGCCTCTTTCGATCCCTACTATTATTTATAGCGTTTCTAGTGCTGGCAGGCTGTGGTACCGTGGTCATCTCATCAAGGCCTAACAATCCCCCTCCGTCTTGGTTCTATCCAAACCGTTTGGAAGTGGTGCGTTATGTCTATTTTCCCGAATTCAGTATCTATTATGATCTTTCGGCAAGAACGTATCTGTACCTGGATGGGGGCGTTTGGGTAGGGCGAAACATATTGCCACCTCGTTACAGGCACATTGATTTAAGGCAATCTCGATATGAACGGATTCGAAATTATAATGATGATGACATTCAGAGGTACCATGACGAGCATAATGCGAATCGGGGCAGGAGTAAAAGGAATACTCCTAGAAGCAACAGAAACACAAGTTAAAGAAATGTTTAAAACAATAGTCGAACTAATATAATAGTCATGATAAAAACAAATATCGTCATACTATTGACGGCGTTGGTATCGCTTTCGATTACGTCATGTAAAGATGTGAACGGGCTACCGGAAAGTACCGATAATAAGCGTTTACAATTATACGCTGAGGAAAAAAGTAGTGAAGAAACGTTAAAGAATGACGTTAAAGAAGTCAAAAGCGGACCGGTCGATTTTACCGAAACCGCCAAAAAGGTATTGGATGCCGTGGTGCATATCAGGTCTACCCAGGCCAGCTCGAACAGAAATTCGGATATTCTTCCCCGCGAATTGCCCGATTTTTTCAGGGACTTTTTCGGAGACCGTTTTCAAAAGCCCGAGAATATGCCTCAACAGCCGATGTACGGTTCAGGTTCCGGTGTTATTATCGACGAGGAAGGACATATCGTGACCAATAACCACGTTATCAACAATGCTACGGAATTGGAAGTTACCCTGCATGACAACGAAACCTATAAGGCCACTGTAATCGGTACCGACCCTACTACCGATATCGCATTGTTACAGATCAAGGGC
>JAGLKG010000349.1 GCA_023141835.1 Maribacter sp.
TTTGGCGACCATTCGGATGTTATGGCCGCAAGACAAACGGGGTTTTCAATGTTGTTCGGGGGTTCGGTTCAGGAAGCTATGGATTTTGCCTTGATTTCTCAAACTGCAACCCTTAAATCCAGGGTTCCCTTTTTGAATATTTTCGACGGATTTAGAACCTCACATGAAATATCAAAGATTGATGCTATTCCCGATGACGTAATCAAGGAAATGATGCCAGAGGATAAGATCATGGATCATAAAAACCGATCTTTGGATCCTGATCATCCAGTTATTAGGGGTACATCACAAAACCCTGATGTTTTCTTTCAAGCTCGGGAAGCCGCGAATACATTTTATCAAAAAGTACCAGGGATAGTTCAAGACGCCATGGACGAATTTTACGAACATACGGGTCGTAGATATAGTTTGTTCTATTATTTGGGTCATCCAGAAGCAGAACGTGTAATTATCATCATGGGCTCTGGGCAAGGAGCTACCCGCGAAGCTGTTGATGCCATGGTGGAGAACGGCGAAAAAGTAGGAGCTATTTTTATTCGTTTGTTCAGACCCTTCTCCATTGAACATTTTGTAAATGAATTGCCTAAAACCGTTAAGAAAATAGCAGTTCTGGATCGTACCAAAGAACCGGGAAGTGTCGGTGATCCTTTATATTTGGATGTGGTCACGGCATTGAATGAAAGTAATCGGGAAATGCCAGTTGTCGTGGGGGGGCGTTATGGACTATCCTCCAAAGAATTTACCCCTAAGATGGTCAGTGGTATATATAAGGAGTTATCAAAGGACAAACCCAAGAACCATTTTACAGTAGGTATTAATGATGATGTGACCCATACCAGTTTAGCGATAGATAATAACTTTAATCTAGAATCTTCTACCTTTAATTGCATGTTCTACGGTTTGGGTTCGGATGGTACCGTTGGAGCAAACAAAAATTCAATCAAAATTATTGGAGATACCACCGATAATTATGTGCAAGGTTATTTTGTGTACGACTCCAAAAAGGCGGGTGCCCAGACTATTTCCCATTTACGATTTGGCCCAGAACCTATTTATTCATCCTATTTAATAGAAAAAGCTGATTTTATTGCCAGTCATCAATTCAATTTTATTGAAAAATACAATATGATGACCGATTTAAAGCATGGAGGTACTTTCCTATTGAATTCGCCTTATCCGAAAGAGGAAATTTGGAATAGGTTACCTAGTAGACTACAGCAGGAAATAATAGAAAAAGAAGCAAATTTCTATATTATCGATGCTAGTAAGGTTGCCCAGGAATCAAATCTTGGGAAACGAACCAATACAGTATTGCAGACCTGTTTCTTTGCTATTTCAGGAATATTGCCCAAAGAAGAGGCTATACAAAAAATTAAGGATGCCATTGTAAAAACATATTCATACAAAGGTGATAAGGTTGTTCAGATGAATTTTACTGCAGTAGATAATTCCCTGGCCAACCTGCAAAAGGTCGAATATCCGAAAGTCATTACCAGCGATAAAAAATTACAGTCTGCAATGACCAATGCTCCCGATGGTTTTGTAAAAGAAGTATTGGAGAAAATCCTTGGTGGATTTGGCGATGAGCTCCCAGTCAGTGCCTTCCCAGTTGATGGCACCTTCCCTACAGGAACCACACAATACGAAAAAAGTGGGATAGCCGATTTTGTTCCGGTTTGGGATGATGAGGTTCTTTGTACCCAATGTAATAAATGTGTTGCCATTTGCCCACATGCGGCGATCCGGGCAAAAGTGGTGGAAAACACCGAGCTGGCTGGTGCGCCTTCATCCTTAAAATCAGTGCCTGCCAAGGGTCGCCCATTTGTTGGTGAAACAGAATCCTATGTGTTGCAGGTTTCACCAGAAGATTGTACAGGTTGTGACCTTTGCGTTGCGGTTTGCCCTGCAGAAAGCAAGGAGGTCGAAAACTTCAAGGCCATTAATATGCGTAAAAAGATTGATGTTGATGTTGAAGAAAACGTAAATTGGGATTACTTCATCAATTTACCGGATTATGACCGTACCGCCTTACAGATCACAAATGTAAAGGGGTCGCAATTCTTGGAGCCATTATTTGAGTTTTCAGGAGCATGTTCAGGATGTGGTGAAACACCTTATATTAAAATGTTGACCCAATTGTATGGCGATAGTATTTTAATAGCGAACGCCACAGGATGTTCCTCTATTTACGGAGGCAACTTGCCAACGACCCCTTATAAAACCAACGCAGCTGGCAGAGGTCCTGCATGGGCAAATTCATTGTTCGAAGACAATGCTGAATTTGGATTTGGAATGAAACTGGCCCTGACCAAAAAGCAGGAGATAGCGGTGAATTTATTGAAATCTTCAGAAGCCATTATTGGCACTGAATTGGTTGAAGCTATTTTGAACAACCCTGAAGAGACTGAAGCACAGCGCAGTGAGAAATTCAAGCATTTGGATGAACTCAAAGATATTCTTTCGACCATTAAAAATGCCGATGCGGCCAAACTAAATCAGTTAACGGAATACCTTCGCAAAAAAGCGGTTTGGATTCTTGGAGGTGATGGCTGGGCCTATGATATTGGTTATGGTGGTGTTGATCATGTTTTGGCCTCCGGTGAGGACATTAATATACTGGTAATGGATACTGAGGTGTATTCCAATACTGGTGGACAAACCTCTAAGGCTACGCCACTGGGAGCTAGTGCCAAATTCTCGGTTTCAGGCAAAAGAACAAGTAAAAAGAGTTTGGCCTTACAGGCGGTATCCTATGGGGATGTTTATGTGGCCCAGGTCGCTATGGGCGCCAAGGACCTTCAAACCTTAAAAGCCATAGAAGAGGCAGCCGCGTATCCCGGGCCTTCGTTGATTGTTGCCTATTCGCATTGTGGGGAGCACGGTTACGACCTTAAGTATGGTGTATCGCAACAAGAAAAGGCTGTGGAAACTGGCTACTGGCCGTTATTTAGGTTTAACCCTTCGAAACCAAAAGGAAAAAAATTCAGATTAGATTCGAAGGCTCCTAGCAAACCGTTGGAAGATTTCATGTACAATGAAACCCGTTTTACCAGGGTTGTCAAGGAAGATGCTGAACTTGGAAGTACCTTGCTAAAACAAGCCCAGGAAGAAGTTGAGACCAATTGGGAACGATTGGAGCTTTTTAGAAACATGTAATACAATTAAAGAAGTATAATTGATTTATAAGAATGACTTTGTTTTTTGAAACCATACATTCTATATCCCTTGTGGTGTGGGATGTATGGGGCAAAGTTTACAACGTTTAACCTTTAAATGAAGTAATGATGAAGGATAGAGCCACAAAATTATATGTTGAAGCCATTCAAAAATTAAAAGAGGCCAATGATGAATTATGTAGGCCTGAGGAGGATGTGGTTTCCCAATTGGTATGTTACAACTCACAGCTCGCCATTGTAAATTACTTAAAAGGATTTCTTTTACAGAATGAAATTGAAACTAGAATTGATGAGTCTATCAACAGTCTTTACGAACAATGCATTGGAATAAACAAAAAATTTGAAGAAATTCACCTATCTGGTTTTGAGTGCAATGCACATAAGGATGAATCTCAATTCTGCAATCAATCCAATCAATTTAGTAGGTGTTTTGATATTGCAGACAGCTTGGATGCCTTTATGAGACGAGAGAAAATACTGAGTTGGACCTAAATCACAATAGGTTTTGGTTTTTCACTTCCATGTATTACGTAGAAATTGAATGAAATTTTTGTGCATTATATTATCAATGTCCTCCTTGGTATATCCTTTATTTTCTAACATCTGTGGTACTTTTTGAAGATCTGCAATGGTATCTAGGTCAGTAGGACATTGTTCCTTTCCAAAACCGCCATCCAAATCGGTCCCTATTCCCACATGATTTGAGTTTCCTGCCAATTGACAAATATGGTCAATATTGTCTATCATTTGTTGCAAGCTAACGCCCATTCCTTCTGGAGTGGATTCACCCCTTACCCAATTGGGTACCATCATCCATGCATCTAGAGCGATACCAATAACCGCTTTTCTGTTCAGCAACTCCTGTATTTGTTCATCAGCGAATTGCCTGTTGTGGTTTACAAAAGTCCTGCAATTATTATGACTGGCCCAAACAGGACCATCATAATGCTTCATGGTTTCCCAAAAACTAATATCACAAAGGTGAGTGGCATCCAATATCAATCCCAATCGCTCAATTTCTTTCAAAAGTGCCTTGCCTTTTGTGCCGATCCCTCCAATAGAATCCGTTCCATGGGCATAAGTACCGGGGCCATAATGAGCGGGACCTATGGCTCGTAGCCCTTGCTCGTATGACTTTTCCAAATGTCCTAAGCTGATAATAGAATCAGCACCTTCCAGACTTAAAATATATCCGATGGGTTTCTTTTCTTTTGAGGTCTCCCAAAGATTGATATGTGAATTAAGTTGTTCCAGATTTCGTATCTGTACCATTTCACCAAGATCTTCCATGGTACGGTACCAAGCTAATTGTGCCTGCGTCTGTGCCCAGGCTTGTTGGGGGGAATTCCACCCTGGAAGGGGATTTTCACGCTTAACATATCTTGCAATCTGGGTGGCCACGCAAAGCCCAATATTTCCTTTACGCATGGCTTCAAGAGAGACCGTATTTTTTTCGCGGTCAGGCTTGTCCGTCATGCCTTTTTCACTTTTCCGAATTTCGGGAACGGACCAAGTCAAGTCCCTGTTCCACTCCATGGCATTCATAGAAAGGTCTAAATGTGCATCAAGTATGAACATGCTAAATATTTATTTTTTGGTTTCTAGCGGCCACTTTCCAAGTGCCCGTTATGGTATTGTTTTCTACTACTGATACGCTTTCATATTTGGCCATTGTTGGACAGATATGCATGGGAATGGCATAAAAAACATCACCAACTTCAAAGTTGTCTGCATAATCACATTTCACTACCAAATGCTCTTCACTTTGTCCTATTTGTTCGCATGTTTCCAATCCAAATATTTTCACTCGCGGAAAATTCATTTCTGGGGCGATGGATTTATGACCTAAATCAAGACAAAGTAGATTTTTGCCAGGTTTACTGATTAGTCTAGTTATTAGTACTGCCGCAGGGAGAAAATCCATTTCCTCAAATAAGTTGGCATAATTTGCATCCCATAACAGTGTTGTCCCAGGCGAGGCTTCAACATTTGGTCTTTTGCAATGAATCGGGAAAGATGGAGAACCACCTACAACCATTTCTATCGGCCCAAACCCCTGTTGTTCCAACTTTTCTTTAAAGGTCAGAACAGGTTCAAAGGCAGCATCACATACCTTTTTTCGCTGATTTATATCTTCATCACGAATATGACCATCATAAATATGCAATCCTTTTGCATTGATATAGGAGGATTCAAACATTGTTTTGAACAGGCCCAGAGCCATAGCTCCCACCTCTATTCCAGTTCGATCCATTCCATTATTAATGTCCATCCACAGCGAAACAGTTGTGCTTTTTGATTTGGCAAGCGAAATAAACTCACCCAATGTATGGGAATTATCAATCAAAGTTGAAAATGTTGAATTGCGATATTCCTCCATCAAACTAAAGAAGCGTAACATATTTGCTCCGACGGCCTGCATGGACAATAGTATGTCTTCGGCACCGCATTGTGCCAAAAGCTCAGCTTCGGCTATAGTGGCACATTTGAATTTGTGGATACCATGACGTAGCTGCATTTGTATAATTTCCGCTGTTTTGTGTGTTTTGATGTGTGGACGCAAATGGGTAATGTCGCTAGCCATTTTGACCATCAATTCAATATTTTTTTCTATCCGGTTTGGATAGACCAAAAGGGAGGGGGAAATAACATTGGAGGAATCGCCTAGCCGATACCATTCTTGATTTTGCATAATTTTTTAGTGTAATTCAAACATGGCTTCAACCTCAACGGGGATATTCCCGGGTAGCATCATACCCACAGCGCTACGAACACCAATGCCATTTTCAGTACCGAATACATCAGCCATTAATTCGCTAAAACCATTAATGACCAAAGGATGTTGTCCAAAGCCCGGAGTGGAATTTACCATACCCAAAACTTTGATAATCCTCTTGATTTTATCCACTGAGCCAAAATGGGTTATAATGGTTGATAGCATGGTCAACCCTACTTGTTCAGCGGCCAATTTTCCCTGACCCAAATTAAGGTCGTCGCCCACGCGGCCCATCATTAATGTTCCATCAGTTCTCACCGGTCCTTGCCCGGAAACGTATAAAAAATTATCGACCACCAAAATAGGTTTATAGACCCCTGCTGGGGGCGGTGCTGGAGGTAATTGTAATCCCAATGCCTTGATTCTTTCTGAAGGTAGTTTTTCCATTTTTTAATGTTTTTTATATGAATATATCCAATACAAGTACACCTAATAATCCCATGATGCCAACTGTTGTTTCCATGACCGTCCAAGTGCGTAGCGTGTCTTTGACCGACAAATTGAAGTATTCCTTATACAGCCAAAATCCTCCATCGTTTACATGCGAAAGCATTAAACTTCCAGATCCTATGGCCAATACCATCAACTCGGGACTTACTCCTGAAGTTGATAATAAGGGTAATGCGATGCCCGCCGCTGTAAGCCCGGCTACAGTTGCAGATCCCACGCAAACTCTAATTACCGTAGCAATAAGCCATGCCAATATTAAAGGGGAAATGGTAGAGCCTTTAAGCATATCACCAATATATTCGCTAACACCACTGTCTATCAGCACTTGTTTTAAAGCTCCGGCACCGGCAATGATCAATAGGACCATAGTGATACCTGCCACTGCACTTGAGACAGAGTCCATAAGCTCTTTCATTTTCCTACCACGGGCCAATCCCAAGGTGTAAATAGCCACTAAGACTGAAAGTAAGAGGGCGATAACCGGATTACCAATAATCGCAGTGATTTCCTTAATAATACTCCCATCGGGAGCCAATATGTCAACGAGAGAAGCTATACCAATAAGAATTACGGGCAGCAAGGCGGTTAGAATGCTGGTTGTCGTACTGGGCATTTCCTCATCGGTCAATATCTTGGGATTCAAAAATTCTTTGATCGGTGTGGCTTCTATTTTTTTTATGGTTCTGGAAAATAAAGGTCCTGCAATTATTATGGCCGGGATGGCAACCACAATACCATAGAGTAGGGTCTTACCAATATCTGCGTTGAACATAACGGCAATTCCGGTAGGGGCTGGGTGTGGTGGAAGATACCCATGGGTTACCGAAAGGGCTGCCAACATGGGCAGGCCAACATATATTAAGGGCAATCCTGTTGTGGCCGCAACGGTAAAGACTAAAGGAACAAGTATTACAAACCCAACGCTATAGAACATGGGAATACCAACAATAAAACCTGTTAGAACTACAGCCCACTGAATGTTCTTTTTGCCAAATTTATGTACCAGCTCAATGGTAATACGCTGCGCGGCCCCACTATCCGCTACTAATTTTCCCAGCATGGCACCAAAACCCAAAATCATGACTAGGCTACCTAGAGTCTCGCCCAGGCCGTCCCGAATGGAATCTACTACTTTTAGAAATTCCATACCCTCGGCGACCCCTACCAATAGGGAGACGATAATAAATGCGATGAAGGCATTGAGTTTTAATCTCGCGATTAGAAGGAATAGTAGAACAATTCCAAAAATTACAATAAGTAATGGCATAGGTGGTCGGTATTAATGCAATAATAAGTAAGCACTAAATATACCATTTTGTATAAAAAGCGGAGCTATTTATAGCCCCGTTTTTAATTTATTCTTTCTCTGGGGCCAAATATTTTGTATACCATGCCTGCAAGAAAGGCTCCAACAAAGGTGGCAACCTCACAGCTATAATTGTCCTAAGGCCCAATCACCGGCAAAAAGCGCTTTACTTGTACTAGGTGCTGGGTCGACCGAGGTATTCGTAAGGGGAATACGTATTAAATGAATCAATGTAAGACATAGTCCGATTGCCAGACAGGCCAAATTCTTTGGTGCTTTTGAGTGTGTAGCACCAGGAATGACGAATAGGAACATAACATAATAACTGCATCAGATTATGATTCAGTTAAATATGAAAGTTAAGGTCGATTTAGCCCAACAAATAAGGTAAATCAGATTCCCCAAAAACAAAGTTATTCGTTTTCACTATATTTCAATAGAAAAACGGATCTGCATTTAGCATAGCAGTTAGCCTTCATCCCTATAGCTATCGGGACCAACCAACAAACCAATGATAAAATTCTTTAAAAATATAAGGCACGAAAAACTATTTACCGTAGGTGCCCATAAAGCACCTTATCTATATAGCTTTAAAATGAATGAGCCTGTAAAACAATATGATCATGCGTAGAAAAGACTTTATAAAAACATCTACCACCTTTGTAGCTGGAACCACATTGGTGCCTTTGGTTTCTTGTAAACAAGAGAAAAAGGAACTTGTGGAACAAACAGAGATCGTCCGTAAGAATTGGGCGGGTAATTATACGTATAAAGCTAAAAATCTATATGAACCAAATACCGTGGAAGAGGTGCAGGTATTGATCAAAAAATTAGATACCCAAAAGGCATTGGGGTCCTGTCATTGTTTTAATAATATCGCCGATAACAATTTAAATCAGATCTCTACCAAAAACCTAAAAGGGGTTATCGGAATCGATCCACAGGCAATGACGGTTACCGTTGGGGCCGGCACCAAGTATGGAGATTTCGCCCAAGAACTCCACGCAAAGGGATATGCACTGCACAACCTGGCCTCCTTGCCCCATATTTCGGTGGCAGGTGCCTGTGCCACGGCCACCCATGGTTCTGGCGTGGGCAATGGTAATTTGGCTACCAGTGTCGCAGCCATTGAATTGGTCACCGGGAATGGGGATATCTTACAATTAAGTAGGGATTATGATGGCGAAGTGTTTAACGGCGCCGTTGTCCACTTAGGGGCACTGGGTATTTTAACCAAAGTAACACTCGATATTCAAAAAACTTTTGACGTTCGCCAGGATGTTTTTCAAGAATTGCCCCTACAATCCTTAAAAGATAAATTCAATACCATTCTTTCCGCTGGCTATAGCGTTAGCCTTTTTACCGATTGGCAAAATGAACTGATCAGTCAAGTTTGGGTCAAACGAAGGATGGATAATAAGGTAACCGATTTTGGGGAAGATTTTTTCGGGGCGAAGGCCGCGGTGAAAAACCTGCATCCCATTACCAGACTTTCCGCCGAAAATTGCACCAAACAACTAGGGGTTCCCGGCCCATGGTATGATCGCTTACCGCATTTTAAGATGGGATTTACCCCAAGTAGCGGAGAAGAATTGCAATCCGAGTTTTTCGTGCCACGTGCACATGCGCTCGATGCCATCCTCGCATTGGAAAAAAAGAAAGATTTGATTTATCCCCAATTGATGATCACAGAAATTCGGACAATCAAGGAGGATAATTATTGGATGAGCCCCTGCTATAAACAGGACTGTATTGCCATTCATTTTACATGGAAACAAAATGTGAAGGAAGTTGGTGCTTTATTGCCTATAATCGAAGCGGAGCTGGAACCCTTCATGGCACGTCCGCATTGGGGAAAGATATTTAGCATTGCGCCTTCACTCCTGGCTTCCAGGTATGAAAAACTACCGGAATTTATCGATTTGGCAAAACAGTTCGACCCCAAAGGCAAATTCAAAAATGATTATTTGAACCTAAATATTTATCAAGTCTAGACAATAGAAACTCAATACTTAAAACAAATGAAAAAAATAACTTTTACGCTGTTATTAATTGGACTCATCTTCACCATGTCCAATGCAAATGGAGAAGAAGTCATCACAGGCGAAAATATTGCCGTAACCAATACCGACTATTGGTTTTAAATACCATACCTTCAATTAACAACTATCAATAATCATTCATTAACAATAAAATTAGAACCTTATGAGAAAGTTTATTTTTATCCTAATGGTAAGTGCAACCCTTGGTGCACAGAGTACCTGGAAAGCGGATAACGCGCACTCAGGAGTCAATTTTGCGATTTCGCACTTATTGATCTCAGAGGTCACAGGGAATTTCACCGAATTCAATATCCAAGCCACTGCCGATGATGCCTTCAGCGAGCCTTCGTTTACGGTAAGTATCCCAACGACAAGTATCAATACCGGCAATTCACGAAGGGACGATGATTTACGCAGTGATCGTTTTTTTGATGCAGCAAATTACCCCACGATGGAGTTTAAATCAACTTCTATTGAAAAGACAGGGGATAAGACCTTTAAATTGACAGGGGACCTAACTTTGCACGGTGTAACGAAACCGATAACTCTGGAGGGCAAACTAATTGGGATTATTACCGATCGGCGCAGCCAGAAATTAAAGGCGGGTTTAAAACTTACTGGAACCGTTATCCGTAAGGATTTTGGCGTTGGGGGCGATTTGGCACCGATAGGAGATGCGGTAGAAATGACCATCAATTTGGAAATGGCCCAGCAATAAGGTTTGTTCAACCATAAAATTTGATGAACCCCGTTGGCATTTGTCTTTTGGACTTTGAGGTAGCGGGGTTTTATTTATATAATCACGGACCTAGGACTAGGATTTAAACCAATGAAAAATACACTTAATCCTGCGAATTTATACTATCCCATTAATTGGTATAGTTTGATACGGAGTTGAGATTTCTAATATCCCATTTAGTGCCGCATATGTTTTCAGTCATTCCGGTAAAGGGATTTGGCCCGAACTTGATCTGTTAGACTTAATCTTCTGAAATGTATGAAACTAAAACAAATCAAATTCTTATTGGCATCTTTTACCATTGCATTTTTTATGTATGTGTTTTGACTGTGTTTTTATGTTCTTGCGTATTGCTGCCATTTAAATTATTTTGAATCCATATAAGACATTCTTTTTAGGTATTGAATAAATATCCCCTAGGTACCAGGTCAGGAATAATATCAATGCGCT
>JAGLKG010000035.1 GCA_023141835.1 Maribacter sp.
ATGCTTATGATCTAGTATTGAACGGGAATGAGATAGGCGGTGGATCCATACGTATTCACGACAAAGAAACGCAAAGCACAATGTTTAAACATTTGGGCTTTACACCGGAAGAAGCTAAAGCCCAATTTGGCTTCTTAATGGATGCTTTCCAGTATGGCGCCCCTCCCCATGGAGGAATTGCCTTTGGTTTGGATCGATTGGTTTCTATTTTAGGGGGGCAGGAAACCATTCGTGATTTTATTGCTTTCCCTAAAAATAACAGCGGGCGCGATGTGATGATCGATGCGCCAGCACCTCTCAGTAGGGAACAACTTGATGAATTAAGTCTAAAATTGAACTCAAAAACCTAAATTTAGAATCCCGATGCTTTCGGGATTTTTTACTTTACAAATGGGAATACGTAAAAAAACATGGTTTACCAATTTTTTGGTCTGGCGTGCGAAACATATTTCGCAAAGGCAGTTTGTGTATATTCTAAGTGTTTTGGTGGGTTTTACATCTGGTATTGGTGCGGTTGTATTAAAGAACCTCACACATTTTTTTCAACATTTATTAGAGGGCAATCTAGTTAAATATTACCACCATGCCTTTTATTTTGTATTTCCTATCATAGGATTGACCCTAGTTTATCTGGTCATTAAATATGTGATTCGAAACAAGGTGAGCCATGGTATTCCTTCAACACTCTTTGCCATGTCCAAACATAAGGGTATCATGCGCAAGTACCAAATGTTCGGATCTATTTTAACTGCTCCTATTACAGTTGGTTTCGGGGGTTCAGTAGGTTTGGAAGGTCCTTCTGTAGCAACAGGTGCGGCCATAAGTTCAAATATTTCCCGCATGTTCCATATGAATCAATCTACTAGGAACCTTTTGATCGGCTGTGCAGCCGCAGGCGCTATGGCTTCTATTTTCAAAGCCCCTATTGCAGCCATAATATTCGCTATCGAGGTTTTTAGTTTGGATCTTACCATTGCATCGATGTTACCATTGTTGTTGGCATCTATTTCAGCAATAATTACCTCTTATTTTTTCTTTGGAAGCGATGTACTGTTGCCTTTTAAAATTGAAGACAGTTTTAAAATTGGTGATGTTCCGTTTTTTATCATTTTAGGCCTTTTGGCGGGTCTTACCTCTATTTATTTCACAGAAGTATATGAACGTGTTCAAAAAGGGTTTAAAAAAATAAAATCGCCGATCAAACGATTGTTATTTGGTGGTGTCTCCATCGGTTTGTTGGTCTATTTGGTGCCGCCTTTATATGGAGAAGGTTTCGATGTAATCAATAATCTTATCAAGGGCAATCCCCAAAAGGTATTGGAAAACAATATTTTTAACTTAGATCTTTCCAATATATGGGTCGTAATCACTCTTCTTGCTGGGCTAGTGGTATTTAAAATCATTGCCAGTGCCATTACTTTTGGGGCTGGAGGAGTCGGTGGAATTTTCGCTCCTACTCTTTTTATGGGTAGTATTATGGGAAATTGTATAGCCAAAATCATAAACAATATTGATTTGTTCCATCTTAAGGTGTCTGAGAGTAACTTTACTTTGGTGGGCATGGCCGGATTAATGGCCGGTGTGTTGCATGCTCCTCTAACGGCCATATTTTTAATAGCGGAAGTCACGGGTGGTTACGAGCTATTTATTCCATTGATGATTACCGCCGCCATTTCATATTCCATAACAAAATACGTACATCCTCATTCCGTTTATACTATGGAATTAGGACGAAAGGGAGAATTGATCACACACGACAAAGACCATGCGGTACTTACCCTTATGGATATTGATAAGGTTATCGAGAACAACTTTGTACCCATTTACCCTGAGATGACTTTGGGCGATATAGTTCATAAGGCAGTCGTAAAATCCAGTCGAAACATTTTTCCCGTAATAGAAGAAAAAGATGGGACTTTATTGGGTATAATTCTATTGGATGATATTCGCTCAATCATGTTCAATCAGACTCTATATAATAAAGTCATTGCCAGGGAAGTCATGCACACACCCCCAGATATTATTGAATTGGATAAGGATAAAATGACCGATATTATGGATAAGTTCCAAAGTAGTGGTGCCTGGAACCTTCCCGTCCTTAAAGACAATAAATATGTTGGGTTCATATCCAAATCCAAGCTTTTGACTGCTTACCGCAGAAAGTTGATTAATTTCACAAAATGAAGTATATCATAAGCCTTATCGTTCTAGTATCTATTGGTGCAATTATTTATGGTTTCTCTATTCAGGAAGAGCAGTTGATTTTAGCCAATAAATATATTGGTTTTGGTACTGCAGGTATTTTTCTGTTGGCAATGCCATTATTTCTTTATAAAGAAAGCAAAGGAAAAAAGATGAACGACTATATGCTGACCGAAGAAAACATTCGAAAAATGCAAGGCAAACAAAGTGAAAAGCCTGAAAATCAATGAATTTAGCAAGAATTCATCTTTATTTTATTTAGGGTTTGCCCTAAAAATCATAAATTAGTATTCTAAACATCTATTATTTAATATTTATTGAAATGACAGGTACAGTAAAATTTTTCAATGAATCCAAAGGGTACGGATTCATTACCAATGACGAGACGGGCAGCGACATCTTTGTTCACGCAACAGCGTTGAATGGTGTTGAGTTAAACGAAGGTAACAAAGTAGAATACGTAGAGGAAGAGGGAAGAAAAGGAGTGGTTGCTGCACAAGTGCAGGTAATCGGTTAAATTATTGTATTCTTGATTGTATCAAAACCCTGACATAATTTATGTCAGGGTTTTTTAGTCTTACACTCAAGCTTGAAAAGAGATAGTCTAGTTCAGGTTTCTTTTCATAATAAAAAAACGCTTTAATAGTTCAACGGCCTCGTTCTCTAAAATGCCCCCAAGTGTTTTTGTTTTGGGGTGCAACTTAGTCCCTAAAGTATTGTAACCCCTCTCGGGATCTTTTGCGGCATACACTATTTTTGAAATTTGACTCCAATACAAAGCGCCAGCACACATTTGACACGGCTCCAAAGTAACATATAGTGTACAATTTTGAAGATATTTCCCGCCTAAGAAATTCGCAGCAGCCGTAATGGCCTGCATTTCGGCATGTGCTGTAACGTCGTTCAATTGTTCCGTAAGATTATGCGCTCTGGCAATAATCCTATCATTAACCACTATTATTGCACCAACAGGTACTTCGCCCTTATCGAAGGCAGCCTCTGCCTCTTGTAAGGCTTTCTTCATATAATATGTGTCATTAAAAGGCAAAACCATAGATACGAAAGTACGATTTTGATTGAACCGAAAAGAATTGTTAAACATGAATTTCCCGTACATTTGCCATCTACTATGAAACTCCTAAAGAACATAACCCTTCCGAATGACCTTCGTCTTCTCAAGCCAAATGAGCTCCCCCAACTGGCACAAGAATTACGTGAGTTCATTATTGATATAATTGCGGTAAAAGAAGGTCACCTTGGTGCTAGTTTAGGCGTAGTTGAATTGACCATTGCCCTGCACTACGTTTTTAATACCCCGATCGATAAACTTATTTGGGATGTTGGGCACCAAGCGTATGGTCATAAAATCTTAACAGGTCGCAAGGAAATCTTTGATACCAATCGCCAGTTCGGAGGTATCAGTGGATTTCCCAATCGCTTTGAAAGTGAGTATGACAATTTCGGTACCGGCCACAGTTCAACCGCCATTTCAGCAATTCTGGGAATGGCCATTGCCGCCAAATTAAAAGGTAACTTCACCAGAAATCATATTGCGGTAGTAGGAGATGCCTCCATTGCAAGTGGAATGGCCTTTGAGGGGCTAAACCATGCCGGTGTCACCGATGCAAACATATTGGTTATACTCAACGACAATGCCATTGGTATCGACCCTAGTGTTGGAGCGTTAAAAAGGTACTTGACCAATGTAAAAAAAGGTACTGCTAAAGATGAAAACATTTTTGAATGTCTAAATTTTCAGTATTCAGGTCCAATAGATGGTCATGATATCGCTTCATTGACCAAAGAACTTGAGCGACTAAAGTTCGTTTCAGGACCCAAACTTCTGCATATCATAACCACTAAGGGAAAAGGATTGAAGAAAGCAGAGGAAAATCAGGTTATTTACCATGCCCCTGGAAGGTTCGATAGGCTTACAGGGGAACTTCATGAAAAGTCCAAAGAGGCTAAGCCGCCTAAATATCAGGACGTATTTGGGCATACCTTGGTCGAGCTCGCCAAAAAAAATAAAAGAATAGTAGGTATAACACCGGCCATGCCCACTGGAAGTTCTTTAAAATTCATGATGGAGGAGATTCCTGAAAGGGCGTTCGACGTTGGTATTGCAGAACAGCATGCAGTTACTTTATCTGCCGGAATGGCCGCAGAGGGTCTAGTACCCTTTTGCAATATTTACTCCACCTTTCTACAAAGAGCCTATGACCAAATCATACATGATGTAGCCCTACAGAATCTACCCGTTATTTTCTGTTTGGATCGTGCCGGACTGGTGGGGCAAGATGGTGCCACACATCACGGCGTTTATGATATGGCATATTTGGGGTGCATTCCGAACCTTATTATTTTTACGCCCATGAATGAAGTTGAGCTTCGTAATATCATGTATACCGCACAATTAGGACTTGATAGACCTATTGCCATAAGATACCCAAGAGGGAGGGGTGTCTTGGCCCAATGGCAGGCCCCTTTTGAAAAAATTGTCATCGGAGTTTCACGGGAACTTAAAAAGGGAACGAAAATTGCTGTACTTTCAGTAGGCAACATCGGCAATAGAGTTGTCGAAATAATCAAAGAATTAAATGCTCCAGAAAAAGTTGGACATTATGATATGAGATTTATAAAACCTATTGACAAAGAACAACTTATACGCATATTTAATCATTACGAACATATAATTACTATTGAAGATGGATGTAAAACAGGTGGTTTCGGAAGTTCCGTTTTGGAATTTGCCAATGAGATGTGTTACTTCAATCCCGTTGACATCCTCGGTATTAAAGATTCCTTTATAGAGCACGGAACCACCGAAGAACTTCATAAATTAGCAAAAATCGATTCCATTTCAATCAGAAAACATATTAATAAAATAATCAATGTTCATTAATCCTTTAAGAAAATCAGTTTCAATCTTTATTCTATTTATTTGCTATAATTCAATATGGTCCCAGGATCCCATTCCAAATGATAACGTCATTAATTCTACGGCAATGGATACCGTTGTTATACGTAGAACATTGGTTAAGATCAAATTTATTCCCCGGGGAGTAAATTTGACCAATCCTGTAATTTCCTTTAACAAAACAAAGCCATTGCTGAAAGAATTGAACACGTTTAGGGTACCTTCATTCTGGACAGGAATCAACAGTTTAGGATTGAATCTCAGTGAGGTGGCGTTTGTGAATTGGAATGCGGGTGGGAACAATTCTGTATCTGCCTTGAGCAATGCAAGGTTTGAACGCAATTATAAGTTTAGATATATTAAATGGGACAATTTTGTTCAATTGAAATATGGCCTCAATGCACAAGAAGGGCGTGAAATTCGTAAAACCGATGATGCTTTCCGTTTTAGTTCTACTTTTGGTTATCGCAGGGACACGATAAGCAATTGGTACTATTCTGTAAAAGCGAATTTTAATACACAGTTCGCAAATGGTTATAAATATCCTGATCGAACCACCCCTATCTCACGATTAATGTCGCCAGGCTATTTTTTCCTTGGCGCTGGTACATCCTATATTTCAGAAAGTCAGAAATTCAACCTTTATATATCTCCGCTGACCCAAAAGGCGACCTTTGTTTTGGATCAGGAATTGGCAAATAAAGGAGCATTCGGTGTTAAAAAGGCCCTTTTAGATGTAAATGGCAATATCATTACACTTGGGGAGAACCAATATGTTGAACTTGGTTTTCTGATTACCAATAAATGGGAAACAACCGTTGCAAAAAACGTGGGTTTACGACATAATTTAGTTTTGTACACTGATTATATATCAAGCTTTGGAAATATTGATGTTGATTGGGAACTTAATTTAAATCTTAAAGTGAATAAATATGTAACCACCAATATCGGTACCCATATGATCTTTGATGATGATATTTTATTTGACCGATTGGTAGATACAAACGGAATTGTAACCGACGAGGGCAGCCCGAAATTGCAGTTTAAGCAGCTATTGGGAATTGGGGTTAAATACGATTTTTAAGTTATCCCAGAATTATTCCTAAAATAAAATATTGGTTGGGTTGGGTAAAAGCAAAAACAATGAAAGCCCTTCAATAGTAGAAGAGCCTTCATCTTTCATAACAATTTCTCCCTTTTTCCCAGAGAGCTGGGTAAGCAAAACACTAACAACTTCTTTCGACGTATACTATTATTTAGGTTTCTTAACTTGAAACGCCCTTGAAATATTAAACCCAAAATGGATATCGCCTTTGAAGAAACCTCCGGTGGTTTCTGTTATGAATCCTTTTTCAATCATGGAGACGGCATTGGTGAAAATCAGTTGAAAAATATGCCCTCCCGTTTCAATATCGATACCAAATGCAAGAGAGTTCTTCGTATCGAATGATTCAAATGGATTTACATTATAATAATATTCGCCATTAATAGAAACACGTTTGCTGATCTTAATACGTGTGCCTATACCCAAAATAAACATATCGTGTGAATCATTTTCTGTCGAAACGGTATTAAAATGAACATAAGTCGGTGCCAGTTGAAATGAAAGATTTGGGCTGAATTTTCGTGCAATAAGTACTTGACCCGTATATGTTAATCGTTCACTAAACGTAGGTTTATTTTCTGGTAAATAGTCCTTGATAGTTTTTTCAGCAGCACTTCCAAAAAGAGTTACGCTAAACGGAAATGGATTTTTTCCTGTCTTTTGTTGGGCCAATCTATGTTTTAAATACGAGTCGAAGGTTTTTTCCAAGGAACTTCTACCCAAAGCAATGGTAAGCTTATCATGTAAGGCATATTCAAACCCGAATCTTATATTGGATTCATCCAACCCGAACAATTGATCGAACCCCGAATTAAGCCTTCCAAAACGATGCGAGATCAAAAACTCCAAAACACCTTCCCTTCGTGTTTCCACTGAATGCCCATTCAATAATCTAGTTCCGTTAAAAGTTCCAAATGTCAATGGGCTAGTCTCTGATGATTCTTGCTCCAATATTGCCTCAAGATCTTGTGAAAATCCTATAGTGGGCACTAGCAACATAAGGAATGAAATTAGAAAATATCTCATAATACTATTTATATGGTTTATGATGCAATTCAAAACT
>JAGLKG010000350.1 GCA_023141835.1 Maribacter sp.
AATAGTATTTATTTTAAAACATTCAGTAACTATTTGACAATATCCTTTATACTATCTAAAGTTTTATATTACCGCTTAAAAAAGGAAAAAACTATATTGCACATAATTTATAATTTATGTCCTTGATTCATTTTAGACAATACCCCCTTTATATTCTTTTCTCTTTTATGTTGGTATGTTGTAGTACTGATTCTATTAGTGTTGATGATGGCACCAATACTAAGGTTTCGGAACTTCCAAGCAATGTTTTGCCCAATATCCTTATCAACACCAATGGCAATACAATCGTAGATGACCCAAAGGTTCCTGGCACAATACAGATTAAGGGAGAGGGTATTGATACTTTCACAGGATCTATTGCTATAGAAATAAGAGGTGCCTCCTCTCAAATGTTTCCTAAAAAATCTTATGGTTTTGAAACTAGGGACAGTAACAATCAAGATCTTGATGTAAGTCTATTGGGACTGCCTGCAGAGGAAGATTGGATTCTACACGGACCTTATTCCGACAAGTCGTTAATGCGTAACATGCTTATTTATGATTTATCCCGGGATATGGGCAGGTACACAAGTAGGGCAGTCTTCGTAGAATTGACCATCAACGGTGGTTATCATGGTATTTATTTATTAATGGAAAAGCTGAAACGCGATGATGTAAGGATTGCCATTGATAGATTGAGTTCCGATGAAAATACAGGGGAGAACCTTACTGGCGGGTACATCTTGAAAATCGACAAACTTTCGGGCAGTAATTTCGGAGAGGGTTACAACAGTTTAAATTCTTTTTCCTCTGTGCATCCTCCCATAAATTCTCCAACAGCACAAATAACGTTTTTGTATGAGTATCCGGATGCTGAAGATATAACAGAACCACAAAGAGAGTACATATCCTCGTACATCCATGCGTTTGAGAACGCTTTGGCCTCCGAAAACTTTGCAGATCCAGATATAGGTTACAGCGCATATATTGATGTTCCCAGTTTTATCGATTTCTTTTTAATGAACGAGCTCTCAAACAATGTTGATGGTTATCGAATAAGTACTTATATGCATAAAGACAGGAATCAAAAGCTCAATATGGGTCCTATATGGGATTTTAACTTGGCTTTCGGCAATGCCGACTATTGCAACGGCGGAGATTTTGATGTGTGGGCATATACGTTTAACGAGCGCTGTCCCGGCGATTTTTTGGTGGTCCCTTTTTGGTGGCACAGATTGTTGCAAGACCCACTGTTTGCAACCCAAGTTAAGCAACGTTGGCAAGTACTTAGGGGGAGTACTTTTTCCGAAGCGGAGATATTTTCAAAACTTACGGACTATACTACCCTTCTAAATCTTGACAATGGAATAAATAATAATTTTAACACTTGGGGAGTTTTAGGGAATTATGTATGGCCCAATAACTTTGTTGGTAACACCCATCAGGAAGAACTTGAATATTTAAGACAATGGATACAAAATAGACTTGGATGGTTAGATGAAGCCATCAACGCTCTTTAGCCCAGATGTAAAAAGTACAACTTGTCAATAAAAAAGAGCTGAATCTAATAGTAATGACATAAGAGATATACCCATGGAGTTTGCTGAAATACCATTTTTTGATGATGATGTTTATAAAATGTTTGTTCGATTTTTTATAAACCTCACCTTTTTGACTATCATAGTTCGTTTTTTGTATTATCAATATTCGAGACGCCGAGACTATCTGTTCACTTTCTACATGATTGGTATTATCGTCTTCTTTATATGCTTCACACTGAAAAAATTTGAATTGGATTTAGGGATGGCCTTGGGCTTATTTGCCATTTTTGGGATACTTCGATACCGCACCAACCCAATCGAAATTAAGGAAATGACCTACTTGTTCGTCGTTATTGGAGTGTCGGTAATCAATGCCTTGGCCAACAAAAAAATGAGTTATGTGGAGATTGTAGCTGGCAATTCTATTGTGGTCATCGCAATTTTTATTTTAGAACGGGTATGGCTTTCAAAACAAGAAAAAAGAAGGAAGATTATTTATGAAAACCTGGAATATACAAAACCGCAAAACTATGGGATTTTGAAAGATGATCTAGAAAAACGAACAGGTCTTTCAATACAAAAAATCATGGTTGGCACTGTCGATTATGTGAATGGGACGGCTGCCTTAATCATCTATTATTATGGCGATGATTAACCAAATTTTAAGATGAAATATGCATAATTACACTCCAGGAAATATATTTAGAAGAGGCAAATTTGAATGGTGTTCTATAGTTTTGGTATGCTTGATGTTTAACCTTGGATTTTCACAAACCGAGTCGGATATTCAATCGTGGTCGGCCATCGAATTGAAGTATAAATTGAACAAGAAAATAAATTTTACCCTTGAAGGGCAATGGCGATTGAAAGAGAATATTACAATTACCGACCAATATTTTATGCAGTTGGCCGGAGAATACGAATTGTTTAAAGACTTTGAAATAGGGTTGGGCCTAAGGTACATTAGGGATAATGATACTAAAGGCAATATCCAAGGATTCGAAAATCATTTTAGATGGCACATTGACGGCTCTTACGCTTATAAATTAAAACGATTTAAAGTAAAACATAGAATACGTTATCAAAATAAGGATGAGCTTGGAATTACCATTTCTGAAGGTGATTATATAAAACATCGACTTCGTTTTAAGTCGAATCTTGAATACAATTTTAGAAAATGGAAATTGGATCCAAAATTTTCGGCAGAGATATTCCACCGATTTGAACAGGGGCGGAAAAATGAATTTTATAAATATAGGTTGTCAATAGGAACTTCCTATAAAATGAAGCAGATTGGTAAATTAGGGCTGTATTATCGTTTTGAAAAGAATTTTAAACGTACACTCCCCGAGGCTTTTAACATTATTGAAATAAAGTATACCTATGAACTATAATGTTCCGCGTGGCGCCTGTCCCGAGTTTATCAAGGGATAACTTTGCTTGGATGCGGCATTTATTATAAAGGTATGGTGTACCATTTTAATAATGGGCGAGTAGATGTGGCTGGCATTTCTTCCTAATGAATTTTAGTATTGATAGGCCAACGCCCCAACCCACACAAATTT
The DNA here is from genome assembly GCA_023141835.1 of Maribacter sp. Classification (GTDB taxonomy): domain Bacteria; phylum Bacteroidota; class Bacteroidia; order Flavobacteriales; family Flavobacteriaceae; genus Maribacter_A. The sequence goes on from JAGLKG010000350.1 coordinate 3,086, forward strand.
TTAAAGATTATTAATCTTCAAAAATTATGTCGTCTAAAAAGCAATTTACTTAGATATTGAAAGCATCCTTC
>JAGLKG010000351.1 GCA_023141835.1 Maribacter sp.
GGTTAGAGTGGGTGCAATAATCCTACTAAATTATACGCATAGAAAACCAAACAAATCAAAGCAACAGCAGCATCTTATTGCATTTGGCATGCTTAATTGATTAAGTCAATTTCGAATAAAATAAAAAACGCTGTATTTACACCAAGTGATTCAGAATAAAGATGTAGTTTCGCGCCTTGAAAAAACGGGTCTATGAAGCGCATAAGTCAATATAAGAAGCTATTCGGTATAGAAAAAGAGATTGATCTTAAAATACTGAAAACACGTTACCGCAATTTAGTGAAAGAATGGCATCCTGATAAGTTTCAAGAAGGCGATTCTAAACGTGAAGAGGCCGAGATAAATAGCCGCAATATAATTGATGGTTATCATTTTTTGGTAGGTATAGCTCCTGAAACCATAGCCGCAAACTTAGAATCCTACACCGAAACAATAACAACTTCTGGAATAGCAGATTACGCTTACAAAGGATTAGTATTGGAAATCACCTTTTTAGATGGAACGATTTACGAGTATTTTGGAGTCACGAAGCCCATATATGTAAAGATGGTTAATTCTAATAAATTGAATCGTTTCGCTAAACGAACAATCTACCCTAATTACACCTACAGGAAATCAAAACGCACGCTTCAAGAGGCTTAAGGTATCGGTATAATCTGATAACTGATCAAGGTCTTGAAAAGAATTAGCGCACCAATTTACATGATTCTCGGACTTCATGTAGCTATCTTTGCTTAAATTTATTGTATGTCAAAACAGTTTTCTGATTTAGGAATTAACGAACAACTATTACAAAGTTTAGTAGATTTAAATATTTCTGTTCCCACAGATATTCAAAAGAAAACAATTCCAATACTATTAAATCAAAAAGAGGATGTAGTTGCTTTGGCAAAAACGGGAACGGGCAAAACCGCAGCATTTGGGTTGCCTTTACTGCAATTGATCGACTCAAAAAATACCGAAGTACAGGCCGTTATATTAGCCCCTACGCGAGAATTAGGACAACAAATTTATACGAACTTGGTGTCTTTTATTGCTCATAGTCCATCTATTTCTATTGCTTCTGTTTGTGGAGGTATTCCCATTAAACCCCAAATTGAACGCTTAAAAAAAGCAACACATATTGTAGTGGCAACTCCAGGGCGATTAATTGATTTAGTACAGCGTAAGGCCGTCATCATTCAAAACTTGAAGTATTTAGTCTTAGATGAAGCTGATGAGATGGTAAGCGCATTAAAAAAAGACCTGGATATTATTGTTAAGGAAATTCCTAAATCAAGAAGAACGCTATTATTTACAGCAACCATGCCGGGCAGCGTAAAACAATTGGTGCAGAATTATATGTCAAAACATGTGGTGCACCTAGAAGCAGATATGGCAAAGGTTGGTCATCAAGGTATCGATCATAAATACGTGGTTGTTGAACCTATAGAAAAGTTGGAAGTATTGCTTCACTTTCTAAATTCTAAAGAAGGGGAACGAGGTATTATTTTCTGTAAAACTAAGGCGGCCGTTAATAAATTAGCGAAAAAATTGGCCATTAACAAGTTCTCATCCGGTGCTATTCATGGAAGCCTGAGCCAAGGTATACGCGACCGAATCATGGGACAGTTCAGAGAAGGGTTTATTGATATTTTAGTAGCTACCGATCTGGCAGCTCGTGGCATTGATGTTAAAGAAATCTCATATGTTGTTAATTACCATCTACCAGATACGTATGAAGCCTATGTACACCGAAGTGGCAGAACGGCCAGGGCCGGCGCAAAAGGACTCTCCTTAAGTATCATACAACAAGAAGAAGTTATTGATATTCCTGATTTTGAAAAAGAGCTGGGTCTTGTTTTTAATGAGGTCAAAAAGCAAAATGCAGCAAATAGGGAAGAGACAAATTTGGTTTTGTGGGCCAAAAAAATATTTAAGACCAAGCCTAACCGTACCGTTTCCAATGAGACCAAGGAAAAAATAAAAACCATATTTCATCATTTGACGAAAGAAGAATTGATAGAAAAAGTACTTGCCGATTATTTGGCACAGCACACTACTGCCAATTCTAAAACAGAGGCTTCCCAAAAGAAGTAATACCTATGGCCAATAGCATTCGAAAACAACAAGATATTTTAGAAAAATTAAAAATATATGCATTGAATCCAATGCAAGAAGAAGCCCTTGCTGTCATTGAAAAAACGACGAATACCGTTCTTCTTTCTCCAACGGGTACAGGCAAGACTTTGGCCTTTCTATTGCCTCTAATTAAAATATTAGATCCAGAATGCACACAAGTACAGGCTCTGATTCTAGTGCCTTCTCGAGAGCTGGCCATACAAATTGAACAAGTAGTTCGTTCTATGGGTTCAGGTTTTAAGGTAAATGCGGTTTATGGCGGCAGATCCATGTCCAAGGATAAAATTGAATTAAAGCATATTCCTGCTATTTTAATAGGAACACCAGGTAGAATATTAGATCATTTCAGGAATGATCGTTTTTCAAAGGCAAGTATTAAAACACTCATTTTAGACGAGTTTGATAAGTCGTTGGAAGATGGTTTTGAGGATGAAATGAAAGGTATTATAAGTCAATTACCCAGTATAAATAAGCGCATTCTAACTTCTGCTACCCAAGGGGTTACTATTCCAGGTTTTGTGCGATTGGACAAGCCATACATACTAGATTATTCAAAAGAAAAAACAGCATCAAAATTGGCTATTAAAACAGTGGTTTCCCCAATTAAAAATAAATTGAGAACCCTGTTGGATTTGGTACAACATATTGGCAATGAACCCGGAATTATTTTCTGCAATTTAAGAGACAGTATAGACCAAGTAAGTGCTTTTTTAGAGCGGAATAAAATTAATCATGCTTGCTTTTCTGGTGGTATGGAACAAAAAGATAGAGAACGGGCTTTAATTAAATTTAGAAACGGAACCTGTCAAGTATTAATTGCCACAGATTTGGCTGCTAGAGGCATAGATATTCCGGAAATGAAATACATCATTCATTATGAATTACCTCGGCATGAAGAAGAATTTATTCATAGAAATGGCAGAACAGCTAGGGTAAATGCAAAAGGAACAGCATATATATTGAAATGGGAAAACGAACTACTGCCCGAATTTATTAAAAATGTTAAAGGTGTAAATATTTCTAAAAAAGCACCCTATAAGCCACAATTCTGGGAAACCTTATTTATTTCTGGTGGACGAAAAGATAAGATTTCCAAAGGTGATATTGCAGGTTTATTTTTTAAACAAGGTGCTATTCATAAAGACCAATTAGGAACTATTGAGCTAAAGCAAGATTGTGCATTTGTTGCTGTTCCGCTAACCATTGCAAATCAATTGGCAGAAAAATTAAACAATACCCGATTAAAAAAGAAAAAGGTTCGTGTAACGGTGTTATAAGAGTACACTTTTGCGAATGCTTTGGAAAATAGGTTCCAAAAGGTTTTTTGTAAGACCGGTCTTTTGAGTATTTAGAAGTGTTCTAGAGCGTTTCTTCTGTTTTAAGGTGGATATAAAATATATGCATAAGCCTTAGTTACTTTCTATTTTATATTGAAATATAAAGGAAATAGGAACGAATATAATCAATCGTTTTGACGTTTATTTGGTATTACTCCCCTTTCATTGTAACATGCCGAGCGCGTTCCATAAAATACCCATCTAATTGCTTTAGTTTTGGAGATAGGTTTTCTGAATACACCACATACTGACATTTTTTTATGCTTTGTGTCGTTGTCGTCAAAGCCGTATAAGCACTTTTCTGTGTTAAAAAGTCGGCATCATCTATACTGCATATTTTTAATTCTGAAATGCTTACCCCATTACTTAATAACAGTTTATGAAAGGTTTTTGGTGTGGTAATAAGAATGTCGATTCCTAAATAAATTTCCGACTTTTGAACATCTATATGTAATTCTTCATAGCTGGCATAGACCCTTAATGAACTGTATTTGGTGTATTTTAAAAAGGCATCGTACGATACTAAGACATTACTTTTGTTTTCAACGATTACTACAGCTCTTGGCGCGTCTCCCACAGCCTCACAATTTAATTTATGCAAGGTTGTAAGGATTAGGGTCGTAGTTTTTCCGCTGTCTTTAGGTGCAGTACAGAAGACATTGGCACCACTTTTTATAATGGGAATACTAGCTTTTTGAAAAGGGTTGGGGCTGTCTATAGAAAAACGTTCTAAAGCTTCAAGCAAATGGGAGTGTAATTTTTTAAATGGCATATCTTATATGTAATGAAATTGCACCGTTAAACCTAAGCGCTTTGATACTACAAATATACGGCCCTGGAACGGGAAAGGGAAAGATGGACAAAGAATAGGGCTAAAAACTACTTTGAAGAGATTGGTTCTAAGGCGCACACAATATTATATATATATTTTGCAAGTGGAATTTTAGTCTTAGAGCTCCAAGTCTTCATCCATGTTGT
>JAGLKG010000352.1 GCA_023141835.1 Maribacter sp.
GCAAGGGCCACTTTTTTCCAAGGGGAATTGCCAGTACTTTTAAATACAAGGACACCGCCTACTTGGTTTATATCAACGTCATCAGTGATAACTCCAGAAAAACCACCAAAATAACGGGATGCGTTGTCCCTGTTATAATGCGTGCCTGAGACTGTGAACAAGCTATTATTGAAAACCGCCGAACCAGCTGGGTTGGCATTAAGTGCAGATAAATCACCGCCAAGTGCGCCAAATGCTCCACCCATCCCTTGAAAACGGGCAGTACCCTGTAGATTTTCACTACTATAGCGTAATATGTCATGAATGTTCTGAGCGCTTGTTACCGCACATACCAATAGCACTATGAAAGTTAAATATCTTTTCATCTTATACTGAATTTAATATATAATCTTGATTTTTCAGGATTTATTGTCTTCGACCACCACTTCTTCCTGAACTTGAAGATCTTCCGCTTGAGGAGGATGACCTTGTAGAACTGCCCGAACTTCTAGAGCTACCACCAGAACTTCGATAGCTGCCACTACTTCTGGAGCTGCTGCCCGAGCTTCTATAGCTACCACTACTTCTAGTGCCGGAGCTGCGGCTTCCGGAGCGGTAGCCGCTACTTCTTGGCGAAGAGCTTCTGGTAGTACTGCCAGGACTTCTATAGGCACGGGTATTCCCAGTTCTACTTCCAGAACTTCTATACGTAGAACTTCTCGATGTTTGCGTTCTTGCATTGCTTTGCGTTCTTGCAGATCCACTACGGTATGTACTACTTCTGGGAGTTGTGCTTCTAAAGTACTGGCTACTTCTAGAGGAGCTACTGTATCTAGGTACTGCTCTTGTGCTTCTACTGGTTCGGTATGACCTGTTTTGATCCACACCCACAGTTTTACGTGCCGTGGAGCCGCTTCTATAGGTTCTTGAGCTTCTTGTAGTTGCATTACTTCGAATAAGACCTGACCTAGAACTTGTGCTATTGCTTCTGTATCTTGGGGAAGTGCCCCGTGTATTAACATTTGATCGTCCTCTCAAAGATCTAACGACACTGTTACTGGCAATGTTGTTGCTAGTGTAATAACCTCTTCTGCTCCTATTGTAGGCATAGCTTCTATTGCTATAGCCATAATACCTGTTTCCGTAATATCTGTTGCCATATCCATAATAGGGAGAATACCAAGGGTTGTAATACCCATATCCATATCCGTAACCGTAATACCCATATCCGTAACCATAACGGAAAGGACTATATCCGTAATAAGGATAGCCCCAGTGATTCCATCCCCAACTATTCCATCCACCAACATACCAAGGGCTATAAAAACCATATCCCATTCCGCTATACATGGTAATATTCACATCCGAAACATTATCGCCCCAGCTGCCATAGCCCTCATAATCATTGTTCGGATTGTAGTAATCCGTCAAATCACCCTCCCTTGGGATACTGTCATTTTCAACAGTGCTTGAATAGGCATCAATATCAGTAAAAACCTCACTATCCAATATTTCACTATATTCCTCTGCTTTTTGTCCAAAATAGTCAGAGTACGGATCCTGTTGCTTTTCCCGTGCTACTTTTTGCGGTGCTCTTTCGACAACACGAACATTATCATTGCCATAGATGCCATCATTGTCATAATAAGATGCTTGTTGATAAGAACCGCATGAAACCACTAAAATGCCTACTAAGGCAAGAAGACCCGCATTGCGAACTCTTGAGAGGGGTTGAGAATGTATCATCGTCATAAATTTTATTGTTGAACATGCTAAAAATAGTTAGTTTTGCCGAACTATTTTGATAACATAAATACAAGTTTTGTGCCAAACTACATATAATGGGTAAAAATTTAACAAAGAGAAGTGAGGATTATTCTAAATGGTATAATGAGCTCGTTGTGAAGGCCGATTTGGCCGAAAATTCAGGGGTTCGAGGGTGTATGGTGATTAAACCATACGGATTTGCCATTTGGGAAAAGATACAGGCTGGGTTAGATAAAATGTTCAAGGAGACGGGCCACGAAAATGCTTATTTTCCGTTGTTCATTCCCAAATCATATTTAAGTAAGGAAGCCAGCCATGTAGAAGGTTTTGCGAAGGAGTGTGCAGTAGTCACCCACTATAGATTGAAAAATGCTGAGGATGGTAGTGGAATCATTGTTGATCCAGATGCCAAATTGGAAGAAGAGCTTATTGTCAGACCCACCTCCGAGACTATAATATGGGATACCTATAGAAGATGGATACAATCGTATCGTGATTTACCTTTGTTGATCAATCAATGGGCCAATGTGGTACGATGGGAAATGCGAACCCGTTTATTCCTACGTACTACTGAATTTTTATGGCAGGAAGGTCATACTGCCCACGCTACAGAGAAAGAAGCAATGGAAGAGGCAGAAATGATAATGCACCTGTATGCCGATTTTGCCGAAAACCATATGGCCGTGCCAGTTATAAAAGGAATTAAAACAGAAAGTGAACGATTTGCCGGTGCAATTGAAACGTACTGTATTGAAGCTTTGATGCAGGATGGAAAGGCATTACAGGCTGGTACCTCACATTTTTTAGGACAAAATTTTGCCAAAGCCTTTGATGTTAAATTTGCTAACAAAGAAGGTAAGCAAGAGTATGTATGGGCAACCTCATGGGGTGTTTCCACACGCTTAATGGGAGCGTTGATTATGACCCATAGTGATGATAATGGCTTGGTACTTCCTCCAAAATTGGCTCCAATACAAGTGGTCATCGTACCCATTTATAGAGGCTTGGAGCAGTTGGATGCTATTTCTGAAAAAGTGAATCCTCTGGTAAAGGAATTGAGGGCAAAAGGAATTTCTGTTAAATTTGATAATAGGGACACACGTAAACCAGGTTTTAAATTCAACGAGTACGAATTAAAAGGAGTTCCAGTACGTTTGGCCATTGGTCAGCGTGATATGGAAAACAGTACCTGTGAGGTTGCGCGAAGAGATACTTTGGAAAAAGAAACTGTTCCCATGGACGAGGTAGTGTCAAAAATTGAATTTTTGATGGAAGATATTCAGAAGAATATTTTCTCAAAGGCATTTGGGTATAGAGAAGAGCATATTACCGAGGTTGAAAGTTATGAGGAATTCAAAAAAGTTCTTGAAACCAAAGGTGGATTCATATCTGCCCATTGGGATGGTACTACTGAGACTGAAGACAGAATAAAGGAAGAAACAAAAGCGACGATTCGGTGCATACCTTTTGCGGGTGAATTATCTGAAGGCAGTTGCATGGTGACCGGAGAGCCTTCAATGCAAAGGGTATTGTTCGCAAAGGCCTACTAATGTGGGGTAATCATTAATGAAGGGCAAGTGAACCGTAAGTTTTCTTGCTTTAAATATCACAGCTAGGACAAGCAGTAAATAGTTATATTTAAGTTTCATTAAAAAAATAATAAGCAGGTGTTGCGATAGTTAAAAATAATTGTATTTTTGCATCCGCATTTTGTGCAAAGTAATGGTCCGTTCGTCTAGGGGTTAGGACGCCAGGTTTTCATCCTGGTAACAGGGGTTCGATTCCCCT
>JAGLKG010000353.1 GCA_023141835.1 Maribacter sp.
TTTTACGATTGGTATTGCGATTTGCCAAATGCATTCCCAGAGGTTTGGGGAGAACAAACAGATGTTTGTGAAAGCGCCGATTGGTATAATGCAAAAATGGTTGCTGTAATGGGGGCCAATTTGAACATGACAAGAACCCCGGATTGTCACTTTTTTGCAGAATCTCGGCATAATGGAACAAAAGCAGTGGTATTCGCACCAGATTTTAACCAAGTTGCAAAATATGCCGATCAATGGGTGCCTGTACATGCCGGTAGCGATGGTGCGTTTTGGATGGCGGTTACCCACGTTATATTACAAGAGTTTCATCATGAAAAGAAAACCTCTTACTTTATTGAATACACCAAACGCTATACAGATAGTCCTTATTTGGTTGAATTAAAAGATGAAGGCGGCCATTACTCCTCGGGTAGATTGTTACGTGCCAATCAATTGGAAGAACATAAGAATATTGATCAAGGAGATTGGAAATTTGTAAATATCGACTCAAAAAGTGGTGACTTTGTAATTCCAAAGGGAAGTTCCGGATATCGATGGCAGGAAGAAAAAGGAAAATGGAATATGAAGTATGAGGATGGAGAAACGGATAGAACCTATGATCCGGTTTTGAGTCTTTTAGATACTCGTGACGATATTGCCCAAGTAGAATTCACAGAATTTGGTCTGGATAAAAAAGCGCTAAGAAATGTCCCGGTTAAAAAAATTCAAACTGTTGATGGTGAAAGATTAGTAGCAACGGTCTACGATTTAACCATGGCGCAATATGGTGTTAGTAGGGGTCTTGATGGTGATTACCCAAAGGGATATGATGAAAAAGACCAAGCCTATACGCCCGCATGGCAAGAAATATTTACGGGTATTGATGCTAAGACCGTAATCTCTTTTGCAAGAGAATGGGCCAATACGGCAGAAGTTACCGAAGGAAAATGTATGATTATAGTAGGTGCTGGAATCAATCACTGGTATCACAATAATTTAATATATCGTTCAGGGATAATGGCGTTGATGCTAACGGGCTGCGTTGGTAAAAATGGTGGAGGTATGAACCACTATGTAGGTCAGGAAAAATTAGCACCTTCAGATTCTTGGGGTGCGATTGCTTTTGCAAATGATTGGCAAGGTCCACCTAGATTACAACAGGCACCGATTTGGCATTATATTAATACCTGTCAATATAGATATGACGGACATTCTTCCCGGTATAACACTGTGCCAGAGAATGATATGACAGCCGGACATCACGCAGATCATATCTTTAAATCTGTTAGAATGGGATGGATGCCTTTTTTCCCTCAATTTGACCAAAACACTTTAGAGTTAAGCAAGGAAGCGGTTTCCCAAGGAGCTAAAACGGATGATGACATCAAAAATCATGTACTTGAAAAACTCAAAAGTAAAGAATTGGGATATGCCGTTGGGGATCCTGAAAATGAATTTAATTTCCCAAGAACTTGGTATATATGGAGAGGGAATGCGATTTCTGGCAGTATGAAAGGTACTGAATTTGCGTTAAAGCATTATTTGGGAACAACTTCAAATGCTATTGCAAAAGATTATGATGAAGAAAAAACAGAAGAAGTAAAATGGCATGATATTGCCCCTACGGGTAAAATGGATCTGGTTGTTGATCTTAACTTCCGAATGGATTCTTCAGCACTGTATTCAGATATTGTTTTACCCGCTGCATCATGGTATGAAAAAGCTGATTTGAACAGTACAGATCTGCATTCTTTTATTCATCCACTTTCACAGGCCATTGCACCAGTTTGGGAGTCCAAATCGGATTGGGAAATATTCAAGGCCATTGCTAAAAAGACCAGTGAACTTTCAGAAAAGTACATTCCTGATACACAAATTGATATAGTTGCAACGGCACTTTCCCATGATTCTAAAGGTGAAGTTTCACAAAAAGACATTAAAGATTGGTATCATGGGGAATGTGAGGCGATTCCTGGCAAAACCATGCACAACATCTCAATTGTACACAGGGATTATCCCAAAATCTATGAAAAATTCTGTGCACTAGGAGAAAATGTTAAAACCAAAGGACTGGGAGCACATGGAAATCATTATTTCTGTGCGGAAGAGTACGATGAAATGGTTGATTCCAATCATTTCCCTACCGTTAAAATAGGGGATAAAAAGTATCCCTCTTTAACCGAAGATACAGAAGCCGCGAATGCTGTGCTACATTTATCTTCCTTAACCAATGGGAGTCTTACCGTCAAGGCCTACGAAAGTATGGAGAAAAAATCTGGAATGCCTTTGGTAGATCTGGCAAAAGGAAGTGAAGACTTTAGATTGGATTACAAGGATTTGCAAGCACAACCTAGAAGGTACTTAACTTCACCCGTGTGGTCAGGACTAATGAACGAAGGGAGAGCATATTCAGCCTACACCTATAATGTAGAACGATTAATTCCCTGGAGAACACTTACGGGAAGACAACATTTCTATTTAGATCATGAAATGTATATCGCTTATGGCGAACATTTGCCAACATATAAGCCATCACCCAACCCTGAGGTTTACGGTGACCTAAAAGAAACTCTCAAAGGGGAAGGCATGGCCAGAGCATTAAACTGCCTAACACCTCACGGTAAATGGCATATCCATTCCACGTATATGGATAATCATAGAATGCTTACCCTATCGAGGGGGATGGAACCATGTTGGATAAGTGAGGCAGACGCCACAGAAATGGATATTAAGGACAATGATTGGGTAGAGGTGCACAATGACAATGGGGTGTATTGTACAAGAGCAGTGGTAAGTTCAAGAATTCCCAAAGGAGTATGTATTGTTTATCACACCGTTGAAAGAACTATTAGTATCCCTAAATCCCAATTGAGAAATGGAAATAGAGGTGGTTCCAATAACAGTATTACCAGAGTTCACCTTAAACCCAATTTATTAGCCGGAGGTTATGGCCAGTTTACATTCCATTTCAACTACTGGGGTCCTACTGCGGTTAATAGGGATACACACGTAGTAATTCAAAAAATGAACAAGTTAGAATGGTAGATAAGTGCCTAACGTGCACTTTAAACATTCTAGTTCCTTATTAATAAAAAATACAGTAAAAACAAACAAATAGAGATATGGATGTACGTTCTCAAATTTCAATGGTATTTCACCTAGATAAGTGTATTGGGTGCCATACCTGTTCAATAGCTTGTAAAAACATTTGGACAGATAGGAAAGGAGCTGAATATATGTGGTGGAATAATGTTGAAACCAAGCCCGGTACTGGGTATCCTACCAAATGGGAAAATCAGGATATATATAAAGGAGGTTGGGAAAAAAGCATGGGCAAGGTTCGTTTGCGAGGTGCTGGCAAGGCAAAAGGCTTGTTAAATATTTTTCATAATCCCCACTTACCCGTTATTGATGATTATTACGAACCTTTTACCTATAAGTATTTAAACTTGATAGAGTCTCCGGAAGAGGATACTCAGGTTACCGCAAGACCTGTATCTATGATAACCGGTAAACCTATAGATATTAAAATGGGTCCAAACTGGGATGATGATTTGAGCGGCACCCCTGATTATGCCCGTAATGACCCCAACTTTAAGAACTTATCAGCGGGAGAACAAGAAGCTATGTTCCAACTGGAACGAATGGCCATGTTTTATCTACCAAGAATTTGCAATCATTGCCTAAATCCTGCTTGCGTAGGTTCTTGCCCCTCTAGGGCCATATATAAAAGAGGCGAAGACGGGATAGTCCTTATTAACCAAAAAGTTTGTAGAGCCTGGCGTATGTGTGTTACCGCTTGTCCCTATAAAAAATCCTACTACAACTGGGGAACAGGAAAGTCTGAAAAATGTATTCTTTGTTATCCAAGATTAGAATCTGGTCATGCTCCTGCATGTATGCATTCCTGTGTGGGTCGCATTAGATATTTGGGTGTGTTGCTATATGATGCAGATCAAATTGAAAATGTAGCGGCATCGGACGATGAAGATTTGATCCAAAAACAAATGGATATGATTTTGGATCCGTTTGATCCTAAAGTAATAGCTTCTGCAAAGAAAAACGGGATTGCCGATTCTACCATAAAA
>JAGLKG010000354.1 GCA_023141835.1 Maribacter sp.
GGTTGCCATAAAAATTATGTCCAAGAAAAATGGGGGCTTTAGCAACCTTTTTAGGCGTATAGATCAATATCGTAAAACTCAGTTTTTTACTGTTTCGTTCAAAAGTAAGTTCAACTTGCTTTCGTTTTGCCTTGCCATTTATGGCCTGGTCGCTATGTTCTAATACTTTGACCGAAAAATCGTCCAACTTTCCTGGAACCTCTCCATATACGTTTTTTTCAAAGAATTGTAGAAGTTCAGGTCTTCGTTCCCTTGCCCAATCTTGGGCATTGTTTGTTTTTTTACCACTAAAGGAGATTAAAGGATCTGGAACTTCAAAAAGAGGAACCTTGCTTTCATCATAATTAGTGTCAGATTGTGCGAATGCCATATGAATGCAAATAAAAAATACAAGAAAAAGTTTAAAAGTGCGCATAGAAATGTTTAAAGCAGGATCAATTTACCACTTTTACATCAAACTATATAATTTTAGATTAATACGATACCAAAGTAGCATTTACCAAGCTTATCCCATTATCAATAAGATGCCCTGCTTTTAGATTGTTCTTTTAACGATTTCTAAGTGCATAAGGATTTCATGCGCAAATTCCTGCTCAATGGCAGAATATTCCCCATAGTCTTGAGGTTTAATATACTATTGCAGGTGCTTAGGGAGTCTATCTAGAATAAGATTGCTATCATACCTCACCTTGCGCCTTATTTTGATTTACTATAAAGTTACGAAAATCATGAAAGGATAAATAATTTACATTTACGAATAAAAAACCGCCCCTAGAGGCGGTCTATATCTTTTTAATTGGAAGCTATTCCAGGCGGATATTGTTGCAATATCTCCGTGACGAATTCACGAATACGCTCTTCTTTCTTTGCAATGTTTTTTGTATTGCTTAAAGTGCCTATACCTTTTCCCTGCCAAACGAGTTCCTTATTTTCCGCATCGATTAGGTCTATATACAAGGAGCCTTGGGTTCTGGTGCTTACAGAGGTTCCGTTGCCGTGATATCCAGGGCCCCAATACCAAGGACTCCATCCCCAGCCGTAACGACCGCCCCAATAGTTGGTATAAACATCAACCTGTTCTCGTTCTTTGGTAAAAATGCTTATCAAAATATCCGGGTTTTGGGATTTTGTCATACCCCTTGAACTCATTTCAGCGTCTATCGCTTTTAAGATTCTCTTTTTATCAAGATCCGATATATGGGCCTTGTCAATACCCGTTTTATAAAAAGCGTAGGATGTATAACCATCAAAATTTGCTTCTTTATCATAATCGGATAAGACCCGTACAGAGGTACAAGAACCTAAGAATAGCAGTATAAGCGCTGGTAGTACCAAAGTTTTCATTTTTTTCATAACATTATCTTTTTGGAGTTAACACAATTAGTCTTAATTTGAATATTTCTCAAAAATCGTGCCGAAAGACCTAACAATTATTGTGAATTTCTTTTGATATCATAGTCATAAGGGCAATGCCTACAACTGCTTTCGCAACAATACCCTCTTTTTAGATGATATTGTCGCGTGAATACTTTATAACCATCTTTAGATAGATAGAAATCACCTTCTTCTAGCGGAATTATTTTTTTCATCATTAGGGCAAATCGATTTTAAATCGGCATAAAAGTAATTGTTTTTCTGTTGATAGGGCTCACGTTATTAAACGCCATTACCTTATTTTTTAGGGCCAATTACTATTTATTTTTCCTTAATGGTCATTGTTGGCAAAAATTGATTTATTGCGTTTAGAGTTAAAATTTAACAATTATCTTTGATGGAAACTGTTTGAGTTTATTCATGATTCTGGTCTTTAAACATTTCTTCTATAAGAATTACGTAGGCATGTCTTTCTGGCCTTTCATTTTCTTAAAGAACGACTCTTTAAAAAATGACATGGTTCTTATCAATCATGAGAAGATACACTTGCAACAACAGAAAGAGCTGTTGATTATTCTCTTTTACTTGCTTTATATAGTTGAATGGATACTAAGATCCATATACTATATTAATAGCTATAAAGCTTACAAGAATATTAGTTTTGAGCGTGAAGCGTATTATAATGAAAAAGACCTCATTTACCTAAAGACCCGTAAACCATTCAGCTTTATTAAATATCTTTGGCGCTGAATTCGTAACAATTGCAAACAATAAATCAAAAGGTAAACTTGCCTATACTTGAAGAAAAAAGAGTATCGCTCTTTATTAAAAGAGAAGATAAGATACATGCATTGATTTCGGGGAATAAATATAGGAAGCTCAAATACAATATAGAAAGGGCCAAAAGTGACCACTTCGATACTTTGTTGACTTTTGGAGGGGCCTACTCAAATCATGTTGTTGCCACGGCCTGCGCGGCCAAAGAGAATGGATTAAGAAGTATTGGAATTATCCGTGGTGAGGAATTGGCTTCCAAATGGCAAAAAAACCATACATTATCGATGGCCAGGGAACTCGGAATGCAACTCAAGTTTATATCAAGAGGAGAGTATAGGAACAAGCATTTGCCTCAATTTATTAATCAGCTCAATTCAGAATTTGATACATTTTATTTGTTACCTGAAGGGGGAACCAATAATTTAGCCGTATTGGGATGCCAGGAAATCTTGACGCAAAATGATGCTGATTTTGACGTTATATGTAGCAGTGTTGGTACTGGTGGTACCATTGCGGGAATAATCAATTCGTCATCTTCAAAACAACACCTAATTGGGTTCCCAGCATTAAAAGGTGATTTTTTAAAGGAAGATATTTGTAAATTTGCACTGAAAAAGAATTGGGAATTGCAAACAAATTTTCATTTTGGGGGCTATGCAAAGACATCGACAGAACTCATTGATTTTATAAATGACTTTAAAAAACATACCCAAATTCCCTTGGATCCCATATACACCGCAAAAATGATGTATGGTATTTTGAGGATGGTCGAAGCAGGAAAATTTAAACCTGAAACAAAAATATTGGCCATACATACTGGTGGTTTGCAGGGTATTGTGGGGATGAATGCGATTTTGAAAAAGAAAAACCTACCATTGATCAATTTATGACGAAAAGACTGATAGTAGTAGCTATAGTAGGAGTATTTTTTATGGGCTGTAAGGCTAGGAAGAAAACTACCTATTCAGATGGTGACAAACAGAAGACAGTATCAATGTCCAAAAAGTACCATTCCAAGGGGCTTTTTCCATTGCCAGAAGATACGGGGAAATTTCATAAGTTCACGATTTACTCTGTTGATGAATATATAAGCACCTTTTCGGAAATTGCACAAAATGAAATGAGAGCATATGGCATACCTGCCAGCATAACTCTTGCTCAGGGTTTATTGGAAAGTGGCTTGGGCAAAGGAAAATTGGCTGCTAAAACGAATAATCATTTTGGAATTAAATGTCATAGGGGATGGCAAGGTGATTATGATTTTCATGATGATGACGAAAAAGGAGAGTGTTTTAGAAAATATAATCATCCCATGTACTCGTATCGGGATCATAGCGAATTTTTATCTTCCCGTGCCAGATATGCTTTTT
>JAGLKG010000355.1 GCA_023141835.1 Maribacter sp.
ATTCAACTTATGTATAAATCCAGATTGGGTAGAAAAAATTAAGAAAAAAGACCAATTTATTTTCAATTTGTCAATTAGGCCAGGAGTAAATATATCTTCATTACTTATTAATAACGGAACCGAATATGGTTCAAAGGCGAGTCCTAGATTAGGCCTGGAAGCTGAGTTCGTTTTGCCCTTCAACAAGAATAAATGGTCAATATTAGTTGAACCTACATACAGAGATTACCAGAATGAGGCGACCGTTTCTCCCCTTGATTGGGTTGCTCCATCTTCTCTGAAAGTGGATTACCCTTCAATAGAATTTGCAATCGGCATTAGACATTATATCTTTTTAAATGACAAATCAAAAATTTTTGTAACTGGTTATATGCTCAACGACATGGAAATGGATGCCATGGTAAGTGCCCCTAGGGATTTGACCATCAATCCCCTTAGCAATTTTGCTGGTGGTTTTGGTTATAAGTACAATGGCAAAGTATCTTTGGAATTCAGGTATGATGGTTACCGGGAGTTGCTGAGACTTAATGGCATACAATCCAAATTCAGGAATATTTCACTAATTTTGGGCTATACTTTTCTTTAAAATGGACCTAAACGACCAACTTAAAAATCTATTTCCCGACCACATTCCCTCAGAGGACACCCCATTAGCCTATGAACCAGATATTTGGTTACAGGACGAGCCCATTATATGCAAATATGAAAAGCGCAAAGGAAAGCCAATTACCATTTTAGAGGGGTATAACGGGGCGGACTCCGATTTCAAAAAATTGGCCAAGGAATTGAAAACCAAATTGAGCGTTGGGGGCTCATTCAAGGAAGGAAAAATTATCATTCAAGGTGATTATCGAGATAAAATAATGAAATTACTTCAAGAAAAAGGCTTCAAAGTCAAAAGGGTTGGAGGCTAACTCAATATGTAATCAAAAGATTATCAATTAGTTATACGTAGGAATACTTCTATAGGTGGGTTTATGTTAATTTTTTTTGGTAATTTTCGATTAAATGTTACTTTTATTGGTCAAAACCTAAACAACACCAAAAGATGAGTTCCCTATTACACATTACCAATGGTGATAACCTTACCAACAGGTTAGAATCATTACACTTGAAAGGTGATATTATCACTTGGCGCGAAATGCTCTGTGAGGGCAAGACGTTGACCAATGTCGGTAGTGAATCTTTCTGGAAAACCCGCTTTGAATTTCTAAGCAAAAACTACAAAGTCACCAAAACATGGTTTGTTGAGAAGACCTTAAAGGAGTACAGGTCACTCTGTAATCACAAGCAACAAGACCAAATCGTTCTTTGGTTTGAATATGATCTTTTTTGCCAAATAAATATGTTGGCCGTTATAAGTTGGTTAAAGACCCATCGTAAATATGCCAATATTTCTTTGGTTTGCAGTGGTAATGAGAATGAGACTGATACGATGTACGGCTTAGGAGAGGTGAATGACGAGCAATTGCTAGAGCTTTATGAAAACAGAATAGAATTGTCCCAAGACGATATAGAATATGCGGATTATGTATGGCAGCTCTATTGTAGTGACAATCCAATTCGGTTGGAAAACCTCACTGATTTCAGGGATTATCAATTTGATTACCTGTCGGATGCCATCAAATCTCATTTAAGACGCTTCCCTAGCATTAAAAATGGCCTTAACGGTATTGAGAACCATATTTTACAGCTTTCTGTAGACAAAAAACCAAAGTCCAAACGTGAATTGGTGCGAACGGCGCTATCAAATCAAGGCCTATATGGGTTCGGAGACACCCAATACGAGCGTATTATTACATCCTTGAAGCCACTCTACTCTACTTTCAACCCCGTAAGACTAAACAAAAAAGGCAAAGAAATTTTAGACGGACAAACGAGTTATTATTCGAGTATCCGAGACAATGAGGCTTATTTGGGAGGAGCCTTAAAGTACAGCTACCTTTACAATACCGAATCGGACAGAATACTAAAATTGTAACATGCAATTGGAGCCGTCCGAGCTTATCCTAAATGCTGATAACAGCATTTATCATCTTAATCTATTACCTGAAGATATTGCGGACACCGTGATTCTGGTCGGAGATCAAAATCGTGTTGCACAGGTGTCCAAGTACTTCGATACCATCCAGGTCAAGAAAGAAAAAAGGGAATTCATTACACATACTGGCCTTTTGAAAGGGAAACGAATTACCGCGTTATCCACCGGAATCGGGACAGATAATATTGATATTGTTTTGAATGAGTTGGATGCCTTGGTAAACATTGATTTCAATACGAGGTCTATCAAAAATACACACGAACAATTGAAACTTGTACGTATCGGAACCTCCGGAGCTATGCAAGCAGAGATTCCTATTGATTCCTTTGTGTTGAGTGAGTATGCCTTAGGTTGTGATGGTGTTTTGCACTTCTATAAATCGGAAGACATTTTGAACCCTGAATTCTCCCAGGCTTTTGTGGATCACGCTGGCTGGTCCGACAAAAAACCATGGCCGTATCTTGTGAAAAGTGATGATAGTTTACGCTCTAAACTGACATCAAATCGTATACGATTTGGTGTAACTATTACAAATACAGGTTTTTATGGTCCGCAAGGAAGGAAACTACGATTAGAACTTGAAGATGACACACTCACCGATAAAATCAGTTCTTTTACATATGAAGGCATGAAGATTACCAACTTGGAAATGGAATCTTCTGCCATATACGGGCTCAGTAAACTCTTAGGACATCAGGCGGTTTCAATGAATTGTATCATTGCCAATAGAGCGACCAAGGAATTCTCAAAAAATCCAAAGCAAGCCGTAGATGCCCTCATTCAATATACATTGGAAAAATTGACCGAGTAATTTAGCGCACATAAATTTTCAAGCACCAAATTCCAAAACAGGAACTGTTAGTTTTATGTTTTTAACATAACTTGTTACCACGAAGCGAACCTACCCCTAGTTTGCCAAGAAAATGACCTTATCGCAAAAAGATGAAAGAAGTAAAAATAATTGGAGTTCCAGAACATTTTAATCTTCCTTGGCATTTGGCCATCGAAGAGGGTGCTTTTGAAGAACGGGGAATTGATTTGCAATGGACAGATGTTCCTGAAGGTACAGGTAAAATGTGCCAAATGCTCCAGAATGGGGAGACCGATTTGGCTATTATCCTCACAGAAGGATTGGTAAAGAGTATTACTGAAGGGAGTCCGACTAAAATTGTTCAAGAATATATTGCCTCACCCCTACTTTGGGGTATCCATGTGGGGACTCGTAGCCCTTATGAGAGCGTGGAAGACCTTAAAGACACCAAAGGAGCTATTAGTAGGCTGGGCAGTGGTAGCCATCTTATGGCCTATGTCAACGCCCAAAGCAAGGATTGGGACACCCATGCTTTGCAATTCGAAATCATCAATAATCTCGAGGGTGCTGTTACTGCCTTGATTGAGGCCTCGGCCGATTATTTTATGTGGGAACACTTTACGACCAAGCCTTTAGTAGACCAAGGTGTTTTTCGAAGGTTGGGTGACTGCCCTACCCCATGGCCATGTTTTGTTATTGCCGCCACCGATAATTTTAGTAAAGAAAATGCCTCCGTTTTACGGCATATTCTTGAAACTATAAACCTGTACACTTCAGAATTTAAACAGATTCCGAGCATAGACCGTACCTTGGCCAATCGTTATGAACAACAGTTGGAGGATATTCAAGAATGGTTATCACTAACCCAATGGAGCCAATCACAAATAAAACCGCAAGATATTGATAAAGTGACTCATACACTATTTAACCTAAAGTTGATTGACAAGATATTGGATTATGATCAAATAGCATGTAAAATGCTATAAATCGACTTTTGATTGCTAGAATCAATCTTAGAACTAGATTCCTGTGAAGGCAGGAGTCCAATGTAAGCAAATTGATTGTCAGTTTTCGAATGCCTAGGTTAAAAAAACCTACCAAACAATCGGTTGCTCTCCCCTTTTCGCAAGTATTTCATTGGTCTTGCTAAAATGCTTGTTCCCGAACCAATACCCTCGATTGGCACTTAAGGGTGAAGGATGTCCTGAAGTCAGGACATGGTGTTTGTTTGTATCGATCAATACCGCCTTTTTCTTGGCGAATCCACCCCACAGTAGGAAAACGACCTCCTCTTTTTCCTGCGAAATTGTTCTGATAACAGTATCGGTAAAGGTTTCCCAGCCTTTCCCTTGATGGCTCCCAGCCTGATGGGCCTGAACGGTCAAGGTAGCATTTAATAAAAGTACCCCTTGGTCTGCCCAAGGTTCCAGATTACCACTTTGGGGATAGGGTATGCCTAAATCGGACTCGATTTCCTTAAAAATGTTGATCAATGAAGGTGGGTGCGTAGTGCCATCGCTAACCGAAAAACAGAGTCCGTTCGCTTGGTTGGGCCCGTGATAGGGATCCTGTCCTATAATAACCACCTTGGTTTTTTCAAAAGGACTATGTTCAAAAGCTGCAAAAATATGGCTCCCGGACGGATAGCAGGTCTGCTCGCCATAGGCCGTTTTTATAAAACTCGCTAAACTCTGAAAATAAGGTTGTTCAAATGCTTTGGCAAGCGGCTGTTTCCAACTTGGATGTATGTTTACATTCATTAAATCAATGTCAATATTGTCTTTCCCGTCCTTCGACTATAGCCCGCTCTGAGTGCAGTCGCAGGCCTCAGGCTAAAAACCCGTCTGGAATCCATCTGCTTTTACAGTCTCAAAAGTAAATAAAGAATTTACCGAAACCAATTCACATATGGGAATACTCGTGATAATACCATTGGCTTTTCCTAACGTTTCTTAGTCTGGAATATAACCGCTTGGCCAAGTATTAAAGCGAATGTATATCTTTAAGTCATATATACGAGCAAAAGTTGCCCTTAAGACACTTTCAACTATGAACATAGCAGTTGCCCAATTTGAACCCAAGGATGGAGATAAAGCCTATAATTTATCGATTATTCGAAAACTTACGGAAAAGGCAAAGTCGCAAGGTGCAGACGTTATCAGTTTTCACGAAATGTCGACTACGGCCTATACGTTTACCAAAAACTTAAGCCTTGAACAGCTAACTGCCTTGGCTGAAGATGTGCCAAGTGGGCATAGTACGCAAGAATTGATAGAAATATCCAAGGAGTTCGATATACCGATATTGGCAGGTCTGGTCGAAATATCCGGTGAGGAAATTTTCAATACGTATATATGCGTAACCAAAGACGGAATGGTTGCCAAGTATAGAAAAATACACCCATTTATCAGTAAATATATGTCGGCAGGGAATGAGTATTGTGTATTTGATCTGCTGGGCTGGAAATGTGGAATTTTAATTTGCTACGACAACAACATTATCGAAAATGTTAGGGCGACAAGCCTTTTGGGCGCGGAATTGATTTTTGCACCCCATGTTACAGGCTGTACACCATCTGCAATGCCAGGGCGGGATTATGTAGCGGACAAATTCTGGCAACATCGCGAGAGTGACCCCGTTTCCTTGCGAATGGAGTTCGACGGACCGAAAGGAAGGCGTTGGTTAATGCGGTGGCTACCGTCAAGGGCGTATGACAATGGTGTGTATTATGCCTTTACCAATCCAATCGGCTATGATGGTGAACACCTCAAAAATGGCAATTCAATGATAATCGATCCCTACGGAGAAGTATTGTCTGAAATAAAGTCATTCGAAAACGATATTACAATTTCAAAAATCACCAAGGAAAAAATTCAACGTTCAGGAGGTTGGAGGTATAAAAATGCCCGTAGACCCGAACTGTACAGAGATATTATTGGCAAGGAGCATACATCGGACACCACACCTGTATGGATGGATGAAAAAATATAGCTTCTCCCTTGTCACCCTCTGCCCTAACACTACTTTAGACACAAAGTACTGCATAGTGCCATTCCTATGGCTAATGCAGAACTTGCTTCAGTAAAGCAAGAATCCATTTATTACCCCTAAAATCTACGGTATGAAAACTCTTGATAATGTCATTGGGTTCAGCTAAATTAGTCGAACGGTATCAACAGTTCAAGATAACTGCTTTTAAAAAGTTCAAAAATGGACCACAGATTCAATCCATCTAAACCAGTATTACAAAGAAGGACGTTGTTCACTTCCTTGCTCTTACTGATTATCTCCTTTTCATCAGTACACGCCCAAACGGACCTGGCCCAGGGTACGGTCTATTTGGATGTCAATGCAAATGGTATGTACGATTCTCGAGAAAAAGGAATTGAAAATGTAAAGGTCTCTAATGGTGTGGATGTGGTAAAAACCAACGCTCAGGGCCAGTACCAAATTACACTTCCGCCCGAAAGCATACTGTTTATCTCCAAACCCGCAAATTATCGCATTCCGCTAAACGAGGTACAGTTACCCCAGTTTTACTACCGGCATTACCCTACCGGCACACCCGATTTGGCGGCATGGAAATGGCCGGTAATTCAACCTACGGGGGCCTTACCAAAAACCATTGATTTTGCGCTTTTAGAAGGAGCCGTACCGGATGCTTTTAAGGCTATGGGGTTTGCCGACCCACAAACCACCACAAATGAGGAGCTCGACATGATGCGTAAGGATATCATTGATGCCCTTTTTGGAAATCCGTATGAGGCTAAAATTGGACTTGTGGCCGGAGATGTGGTGAACGACAACTTGGCCCTTTACGAGCGGCACAATAGGCTTATGGCACAAATAGGTATTCCCATGTGGAATGTGCCCGGTAATCATGATCTTAATCCTGAATCCCCGAACTATACCTACGCCACACAGACCTTCAAAAGTGTCTTTGGGCCAGATTACTATTCCTTCGATTATGGGCAGGTACATTTCTTGGCCCTCAACAATGTAGGTTTTAAGGGCAAGGGCCAAGGTTATGAAGGCCATATTGATGCCAACCAAATGCAATGGATCGCCAACGACCTAAAGGATGTTCCTTCGAACAAATTGATTATGATCATTACCCACATCCCCTTGCTTACCTATGCCAACAACCGTACATTTCCCAAAGGGATCAACACCCAAAATCTGGACGAATTGCTAAACGTTCTAAGGCGTTTTGAATATATCTATGCCATTGCAGGCCATGACACCAGCAATAGTTGGAAGGTAGAGATCAACCATACGCATGGATGGCACGGGCGTCCCTTCATTGCCCATACCTTGGCCGAAACTCGCGGAGGTGGGTGGCATACTGGGCCTAGGGATGAACGTGGCGTACGGCCGGCGACCATGCAAGATGGCAACCCTAATGGGTATTACATATTTTATTTTGATGGCAACACCGTAAAACCCCAATTCATTCCTGCAGATGGCGACCCTAATGATCGCTTACGTATTACATTGGATCCACAACTGAGTTCTCCCAAAAGTCTAGAACAAGCGCATGTGTTGGGACTTGATCGTGGTGTACAAGCAGACAGTACCTTTGTTGTTGTTAACTTCTTTGATGGTGGGGAGCGTGACCAGATTACGATTTCCCTTGATGGCAAGACAGCTGTGCCCATGCAATATACCGAGCGCTCCGACCCATTTTATGTACAACAATATCAAAAGTACAAAGATACCAGAGATGCCTTCGCGTCTCCGGCAATCTCATCACACATCTGGCAATACGCCCTGCCCAAGTTAACTCCAGGAATACATTCGGCTGTTGTTACGGCCAAAGATGAGTTTGGCTTAAAGAATCAGGAATCCTTTACGTTTGAAATAGTAAAAGGAGAGTAAAACATGAATATGCAGGCAGGTCAAAAAACCGGTAAGCCTTGCATAAGCTTCTAAATCACAAAATACCGAATCGACATAAGCTCTTTTTGAGCTTGTCCAATCACCTGGATCATAGAGACATTACTATTCGTCCTAAAAACTTTCAAACTACACCAGAAAGAGATACAAAATTGCGGGGTAACCTTTCCCTTAAAATTCTTTGGTCAGGTCCGCTTCATTATACCATTCTGCGGAATGCGTAATTTTCCCAGCTTCATTAAAGAAGAGTACCGCGTACCACTTTAATCGCCCATCTGCACCGGATTCGGCAAAATTAGACTTCCAAAGTCCATATACACGAACATCCCCATTCGGTTTTTGGTTATCGTCCAGGCCGGCAAAATACAGCGCATCGGTCAATTTTTTATTGGTATAGCCCTTCATAAATCCAGACATGGCCTTTTCAAACTCGGCCCTAGGCAGGGAATCGTTGCCCACACTTGGAGGAGACCAGATAAAATCATCGGAAATATAACTGTACATCTTTGTGGAATCATTGGCACTAAAGGCTGCGAAGTAGGCCTTGGCCGTCTCCACATTTTTGTGGAAAGTCTCCATGTTTTCATCTGTAACAGGAGCTTCAGCTTCAGCAACTTTGGTTTCAGTAACTTTTTCTTGACAGCTGCCAAGAAGGAGGATTGCGGTGAACAGTACCAGTACTTTTCTCATGACATTGGTTTTTGGTTAATAGATAACTGCATGTATTTCATTATAAAGAACATGCCGATAGTACTATTTTTTTTAAAGCATACTGTACGATTAAGGATGAAGAGATTCCAATATTGTCCGAAGAGGTTGTTTTGCTTATCGAAAGAAATAGCAAGGCACTAGGTCCAAAATTTATTAAGTACTGGCTTTAAAATGAAGAGATAAAACAAAAAGTGCTGGCTAGTTGCTAAAACGGAAGGTCAGTTTCTTATAATCCTGTACTGGCTATAGCTGATACGATAATTAAGGTCGCATCTTTTACCTACTCCAACTCCATTGAAGCCGATAACTGACTCCGTTGCAATTGTTGCTGTATAATCTTGTTTTGAACCATCCGGTCCTCCAAGGTTTTTATATAGGCAAAGGCCCTTTTGTTGGGTGCATGGGCATAGGCTTTTTCAGCCCAGTCCAAGGCCGATGTATACCGCCCTTGTGTTTCCTGGTAAAAAGCCATATTATAACAGGCCTTTGCCTTTATGTTGTCATTTTCGTTCGTAGTTTCCACTTTCCATAGGTCGGCAGCGGCCTCTAAATGGCCTTCGATGGCCAATTTATTGGCTTCTACCAGTTTATTACTGCCTCGGACATAATAATCTCTCACTACTACTTTTTCTTGCGGCAGTAGACGTCGTCCGTACAAACCTCCCGCCTGGGTGCTTTGTTCCAATACCGTTTCCCTTCGCTCGTCTATGTTTTCCAAGGCGTACAAAGGATTACTTCCTTGCCCTGTCGCTGTAATTTGTTCGTTGAATACGATTTCATCGATTACTTTTTGGCTATAGGGGTCATAAATACGCCAACCATTTTCAATCAGAGTTTCCAGCGTAATTTCATGACCACTTACCTTTACTATTTGCCGTAGCATGTTTTGCTCCTCCACGGCTTTCTTCTTCAATGAAACCTGTGTGTTGGTCTCATAATAGGCCAAGGAGAAAATGGCATCGACCCCGTGAGTTTCACAGATATCTCGTATAGCAGACCAAGCAATGGCATCTATAGTATCTCCTAAGCCTTTACTTTCATTGACCTCCGTCGGTATCAATTGAACGGTATCAAACCGTTGATCCTTCTGCAATTCATTGAACAAACCAACAATGGCCGCCTCGATACCCTCTTTTTCTAATTGTCGATTTTTGGCCAACAGGAGTTGTTCCATCCGGGTTTTATACGCGCTTTTTTCCGAAGCTGCACTTTCATTGATGATACCTATTTTGGTTATTGTTGTCGATAGGTTCACCCTTGCTGGTTCCAAAGCACTTAAGGCATACTCCTTGGTGACACTGCAACTCCCCAAAGAAAGCATCAAACCTAAAAATGCCCCTATAAAGAGGAATCTTTCAATGTGTGTGTGATTATCTAGGTGCATATTAAGTAGTTTATTCGTAAAGAAACCGTCTCCGCCTTGAAAGTGGGTCTCGATACAAGATTCTTGTAGAATTTCACTCAACCTGATGGTCAACAGCTATCAAAAATCGTTTGTTCGAGTGGTTCCGAACAATCGGAACCGTATAGAGAACAGATTTTTTGGTTACTCTTTATAGGTTCATCATTTATTAGTATGGCTCATTTTATCGTGCTAATTGTTCGTGCAGTACATCGTCCTGCGAAGCTCTATATTTCAGTACGTTCAGATATCGCAAAGCACCCTTGATCTCATAATCGGTATACGCTTTGGAAGCCCATTGCATGGCGGTATCCAAATTTCCGTTGATCTCATTGCTAATGGCCATGTTATAACAGGCTCGACCCGCCACTTTAGGTGTTGAATGTGCGGTTTCTTGTTTCCACAGCTCTGCAGCGCCCTGCCAATCGCCCGCCTGGGCCCGCCGTTGTGCTATTTTAAAATTGTTGGTACCTCTCACAAAATAGTCTCTTGTAATACGGTGCTGATAAGGCAACAATCGTTTGCCATAATCCATTCCCATATATTTACTTTGGTGTAATACGGCCTCTTTTCGACCAATTATGGCCTCAAAAGCCTTTACAGGGTTCATTCCTTTTCCCGTAGAAACCACATGATCACTAAATATGAGTTCATCGGCAATCCTTCTGTTATTGGGGTCATAAACACGCCATCCGTTCTCAATCAGAGTATTCAAAGTCAGTTCATGAGCGGGAATAGCCAGCCTAATTCCGATTTTATTGGGCAATGCCATGGTGGTCGGGGTATAGAAAACTTTGGTATTCGTATCATAAAAAGCCAACGAAAATATGGCATCGACCTTATACTCCTCACAAAGGGTTTCAATCTCGTTCCAGGTAAGTGTGGTCGGGAAGACCCCCAATCCTTTTCTCAAATGGGGCTGATCTTCGATACTCACGATTTCTTCAAGCGATTCGTTCTGTCTAAGTTGCTCCATTAAGGCCAAAATGGCCGCTTCTGAGCCTTCGGCATCTAGATTACGCCCCTCTGCAGAGAGTATTTTGTCAATCTTATCGGCAGTTATGTTGCTCTTCGAAGGCAAACTTCGATTAAGGATGCCTATTCGCTGTACCCCCTTTGATAGTGTAACGGGAGCAGGGTTTATGGCATTCATTGTTAGCTTATTCGTGACACTACAGCTCCCCAATAATAGGGTCAAAATGACACTACCAAGGGCCAGGGTACGATTTTTCATAGAGATAAATTTTGTATAGAACGTTAAATAAGGGAGCTATCGTATGTAAGGCACTTATTATTAAACTTCTGAGCATTAAAATGGGTCGTCAATGATTCTTGAAAATTGACCCCCATTCTACTATTCCACATATCGACCTGAAATCTTACCTTTGCAATCGATTATTCGTAAAAATGGACAAGATACATTCGAAAACATTGCAAGACCTAGAATTTCCAACGGTTCTGGAACAACTTTCCGCACGTTGTAATACCATATTGGGTAAAGAAAGGGCCTTGAGCATTGTTCCCCTTTCCCATAAAGAAGACATTCAAAGGGTTTTGGGACAGACTTCGGAGTACTTGTCCTCCTTGGTCAGTGACAATCGCATTCCCAATCATGGTTTTGATAGTATCAATGGAGATTTAAAATTACTTAAGATAGAAAACACCACACTAGAAATCAGTGGTTTTCGAAGGATTGCCAACATTTGCAAGACTGTGGTTGAACATAAGAAGTTCTTTAAAAAGTTTAAGGAATACTTTCCATTGTTATTTGAGGCTACCGAAGAAATTCAAATAAATACTGAGATACCGGCACATATCGACTCCGTCATTGACCGTTTTGGGGAAATAAAGGATAATGCCTCGGATAGGCTATTGCACATCAGACAAGAAATCAATCAAGTCAAAGGTAAGATCAATCAAAGCTTTGCCTCTGCCCTAAATACTTATAAAACATCTGATTATTTAGATGATATTCGGGAGTCGGTGGTTGAAAACCGTAGGGTTTTGGCCGTAAAGGCCATGTATCGCAAAAAAGTGAAAGGCACGGTTATGGGGTCTTCCAAGACAGGAAGTATTGTATATATAGAGCCGGAGGCAGCACTTAAATATAGTAGACAACTTAATAATTTGGAGTTTGATGAACGCGAAGAGGTACAACGAATCCTCAACGAACTTACCAATCGCATCCGACCCTTTGCTCCTTACCTATCCGAATATCAGGATTTTTTGGCGCATATGGATATCACGGCTGCCAAGGCAAAATATGGGTCTGAAATGAATGCAGTATTGCCGAACATCAACAAGGATCGGAAAATGCATCTAAAAGATGCCTATCACCCACTGTTGTTTATGAGCAATATGCGGAAACGTGAAAAAACCTATCCGCAAACCATAGAATTGCATCCAGAGAACCGTATTATAGTTATTTCAGGACCCAATGCCGGGGGTAAAAGTATTACCTTAAAGACCATTGGACTGCTGCAAGTTATGTTACAAAGTGGATTTCTAGTTCCTGTTCATGAGCGCAGTACCATGTGCCTGTTCGACAAGATCTTGACTGATATTGGGGATAATCAATCCATTGAAAACCATTTGAGCACCTATAGCTATCGACTAAAGAACATGAACAACTTTTTGCGCAAGTGCAATACAAACACCTTGTTCCTGATCGACGAATTTGGTACGGGAAGTGACCCTGAACTGGGAGGAGCCCTGGCCGAGGCTTTTTTAGAAGTGTTCTACGAACGTGGAGCTTATGGGGTTATTACTACCCATTATGCTAACCTAAAGGCCCTGGCCAACGAATTGCCACATACCACAAATGCTAACATGCTTTTCAATGCCAAGACCTTGGAACCTGTCTTTCAATTGGCGTTGGGACAAGCGGGAAGTTCGTTCACTTTTGAGGTAGCGCAGAAAAACGGAATTCCATATAGTTTGATCAACAAGGCAAAGAAGAAGATAGAACGGGGCAAAGTTCGTTTCGATGCCACCATAGCCAAATTGCAGAAAGAACGCAGTAAAATGGCCGAGACAGGCTCCAAAATGCATGTAGAGGAGTTGAAGGCAAGAGAAGAGGCCCGACGTTTGGAGGAATTGAACGCTAAGATCAAGTCCAAATTAGAAAATTACCAAGAGTTGTACGATCATAACCAGCGTATGATCTATTTGGGGAATAAAGTGAATACAGCCGGAGAGCGTTATTTTCAAGACAAGAAGAAACGGGCTCTAGTTTCCGAATTACTGCGCATCGTAGAAACTGAGAACAGCAAACGTCAAAAGAAATCGGCGAAAGAAGTGAAGGCTGCCCGCGTGAAGAAGGCCCAAGTAACACAGGAAGTGGAAAAAGAAGTCAAGGTCATTCGTCACAAAAAGAAAGTCGAAAAGAAAAAAGCGGTAATCGCGGAAAAGAACAAACCGCGTCCGGTTTTCAAAATAGGGGATCATGTCCGATTGATGGATGGTAAGGCCGTGGGGAGTATCGATACTCTTGAAAAAAACAAAGCGATTGTAAACTACGGTATGTTTACCACCAATGTGAGTGTAGATCAGTTAGAATTGGTTGAGTCTAAAAAGTAGTCAGTAGTCAAAAGAAGTTAGTTTACAATAAGAGTGAAACGACATTGGTAAATTTCATTTTAACAATGGACAGTGAACAGATAACTGTTGGTTGCCTTTAATTGATATGCGCACCTGAATCAATAGCCCAGCTTAAAAGGGGCAACAATACAAATTAAGGAGCACTTTGCCTTGTTTGTGGTGATGAACACTGGAAATTACCTAAAGAAAAACAGGCAGTCAGGTCGAGCGGGGTTGAGACTTGGAATAACAGCTTCCTACCTATTTACCCGTTCGTAGTAAATTTGATTATCAGATAGTTACGAATAATCGTATATGATTTTATAAAGATTCTAGCATACAATAACAGCTGATATCAAGTTGTTGAATCTAACTATAGATACCAACTGCCATTTTAAAACCTATAACAATGCCTTGGACCAAAAAACGTAAGGCGCTTTATGCGGATATTTCGGGAAAGGAGATTCGATTGGCTGCTTTTCTTAGCACGAACATAACCACCAAAGAGATTGAAGACACTTTAAATAATCTTCCAGATAGTATTTTGAAATCGAAATACCGTCTAAAGAAGAAACTAGGACTGTGAAATGAAACGGATTTGAACACTTTTTTGAATGCCTTATAAAAGTTAGGGCGACAATACGTCCTATTGTATCTTTGCAAGGTGAAAATCAATAAAAAAATTATTCTCTTCGATGGCGTTTGCAATCTTTGTAACCGTTCCATTCAGTTTATTATTAAGCATGATAGTGAAGATTTATTTCGCTATACGCCATTACAAAGCGAAACTGGAAAACGGTTGATTTCTGAACGAAAAATAGATACATCAAAGATTGATTCCATAATTTTAATCGAGCCTGGAGTAGCCTATTATACAAAATCCAATGCTGCATTACGAATAGGGGGTGATTTAAAAGGATATCGTAGTATCTCTGGTCTATTAAACTTGATTCCCAGTGTGTTACGAGATATCGTATACGATTTTGTA
>JAGLKG010000356.1 GCA_023141835.1 Maribacter sp.
CAAATTTTTGGACTGAAAACAGCTGCCAAGGCATCATTTTATGAATCTTCGTTGACTGGTCATTTCGAGGGAAGCATGACCGAGAACTCGCATTGCGATTAGTGCATTTGATTGGAATAAGGGCTAGGGTCTCCGAGAAATCCAGGATAGGGTTCTCTCTCGACCACTATCGGGATCGAAATGACATTTTTCCTAAACATGTGGAAGAATGACCAAGGATACTCCTGTATTGCTTCACTAACTAACGGAACTGAACCTTTCCCTCATTCTACTCCCCTATTCCCGCAGTATTGATTTTTTCAAATGGTTTTTAGATAGAGTTTTACTCAACCTTAAAAACCAATATGATGAAAAAACTACTATTTATTCTGTTGCTCATTCCACTATTTATCCATGGCAATGACAAAAAGATTCCAACCGCCATCCAAGAGGTTACCGTTTATTTAAGCGGAGCCCAAATCATTAGAACAGCCAATTTGCATCTAAAATCGGGTACCATGGAATATACATTTACGGGTTTATCCCACAAAATAGATGAAAGTAGTATCCAGCTTTCAGGATTACAAGCGGTCTCCGTATTGTCCGTGGCCTTCAATATAGATTATTTGACAGCCAAGGAAAGCAATCCTGAAATAGCTTCCCTAGAAACTCAGATTGAGCAATTGGATTTAAAAATATCGCTTCTCAAGAATAACATCGCAGGTCTGGAAGAGGAGCAAAAAATATTCAATACCAACAGATTGATCAGTGGCGCGGATCAAGAGCTGAATTTGGAGAAAATAAAACAGATAAGCACGTATTATCGTGAGCGGACAACAGCTATCAAAAACGAAATATTTGCCACAAAGCTCCAAATCGCCAAGTGGTCCATTGAAAAGGCATCCTTGACAAACCAATTGACATCGCTGGGAAATGCACCCAAGAAAGAACAAGGAGAGATTATAGTAAAGTTTGATGCCCCTATTGCAACTACATTAAACCTTAAGATAACCTATGCTGTTCAGGACGCAGGGTGGATTCCGAACTATGACATTAAATCAGAAAAACTGAATGACCCCTTAAAATTGACGTATAAGGCGCATGTGTATCAAAAAACTGGGATCGATTGGAACCAGGTCAAAATAAACCTCTCCTCTGGAAATCCGAATTTGAATGTAACCAAACCCCTTCTAGGTACAAAATATTTAAATTTTGTAAGTAGATATTCCAAACGCTATGAAAGCACCACAAAGAAACAGAAGTATTTTTATAACCCAACAGTAAAAAAAGTGATTGGACAAGTAACCGATGGGGATGGTTCACCTTTACCAGGAGTCAATATTGTAATAAAAGGCAGCACCAAGGGTACACAAACCGATTTCGATGGTTATTTTTCTTTAGATGTACAAAACGGTCGAGAATTGGTGGTATCCTATATCGGTTTCAATAGAAAAGAAATGCCTATTTATTCTTCCGTAATGAACATTAAATTAGAGGAAGATGTCGCTATGTTGGAGGAAGTTGTACTAACAGGTTATGCAACTACGCTCCAAGGAAGAGCTGCTGGGGTTTCCATACGCGGTGTCTCGAGCAATAACCCATATTCACGTCCCCAACAGCCAAAACTGCCGCTATACGTTATCGATGGAGTCCCTGTTGATGGTTTTATGGAAGGTGACTTGGATGAAAATGAGATTCAATCCATAGAAATACTTAATAGGGAAAATGCCCAAGTCCTTTATGGTTCCCGTGCTAACAATGGTGTTGTGATTATTACTACCAAAAAAAGTAATTTGAAGGAGGGAATTACCAATACAAGGTTTGAGATTAAAAAAACCTATTCTATAACTTCCAATGGGGATATTACTGCTATTGAGCTCAATACTTTTCAACTGGATGCAAAATATGAGCATTTTGCAGCGCCCATAGTCAACGAGAACGTATTTATGACAACCACATTCACCGATTGGGAACAATATAACCTCTTGCCGGGAGAAGCCAATATCTATTTTGAAGGTACTTTTGCTGGAAAAACAACTTTAGACCCATATACAGAGCAAAATGAAATGACCCTTTCCTTAGGGATTGACCCAAATATTACCGTGACCCGTAAGCAAATCAAGGATTTTAAGAGCAAATCCTTTACGGGAAGTAATAGAATCCTTGACAGGACTTATGAATTGGTTGTTAAGAACAATAAAGTGACCCCCATACATTTAAAACTCATGGATAGAATTCCCTTATCTCAAAACAAGGAAATAAAAGTGGATGACATTGAAAAACCTAATGCCATATATGACACCAAAAAAGGGTTATTGACCTGGAAAATACAATTGGATTCCAAGGCAAGTAAAACAGAAACCTTCTCATTTCAAGTGAAATACCCTAAATACAGGACAATTTCACTCTAACCTGGCCTATGTAGAAACATTGTTTTTATGCTCATCAATTCCCCACAATCCACTAATTTTACACTATGTAATCTAGGGTTCATTTACAATCAATAAATGAGCCCTATAATTTGGACAAATGGAAAGGATATCACATTGGATCTATAATTTTTTAATTGATAAGGGGCTTTCAGAACAAGGGGCGGAATACATTAATATGCTTGTCCTATCTATAGCGGTTCTGTTGGTTCTTTGGTTGCTTGACTTTCTACTTCGTAAAATCATAGTAGGTCTTTTTATTCGGTTGTCCAAAACCTCCAAGACCCATTTTGATGATTTATTGGTAAAGAACAAAGCCCCAAGGAATATGGCCCATATTATACCCTTGGTACTTGCTTATAAGGCCATTCCTGGTATATTTCAGGATTTTCCCAATGCAGAAGATGTTATTATCAAGGGCATTGAGGTTTTCGGGATTGTCCTTTTTCTTTGGATCGTCAAAAGCTTACTGCATACCATTAAAGACTTTTTTAAAACGCTGCCGAGCCTTAAAGATAAGCCCATAGACAGTTATATTCAGGTGTTTATGATATTTTCATGGGCTATTGGCTTGTTTTATGCAATTTCAATTATTACGGGAATGGAACTGTTGTATTTCTTGGGAGCCTTGGGAACCGCATCTGCCGTGATTATTCTTGTATTTAAGGATACCATAATGGGATTTGTTGCTAGTATCCAGGTGTCTATCAACGATATGGTGCGTATTGGCGATTGGATTACTTTTGAGAAATACGGTGCCGATGGCGATGTAATCGAAATAAATCTGGCTACGGTAAAAGTCCAGAATTTCGATATGACCATAACCACCATACCAACGTATGCCCTTATTTCCGATTCTTTTAGGAACTGGCGTGGAATGGCCGATTCAGAAGGAAGACGAATCAAGCGTGCATTGATTCTAAAGCAGGAAAGCATAAAATTTTTGTCCGCTAAAGACATCAAGGAACTCATGAAAATTGAATTGATAAATGAATACCTTCAAAAAAGAACTTCGGATATCGATGCATTTAATACGGAAAACGAGGTTGACAAATCTCTTTTGCTCAATGGCAAGAATTTGACGAATATAGGGGTGTTCAGAAAGTATATCGATGCGTATTTGAACCATCATTCAGGAGTCAACAAAGATATGATGATCATGGCGCGACAGTTGGCACCTACTACCCAAGGTCTCCCGATCGAGGTATATGCCTTTAGCAGTGACAAACGTTGGGAGAACTACGAGTACATTATGGCCGATATCTTCGACCACCTCCTAGCGGCCATTCCTTATTTTGAACTTGAAGGATTTGAGCTCCCCAGTAGTGCCAATTTCAAGAGTAAGGGGGTCTGACCCGCAATAAGCAACCAATTTAAACATTGTCCATCTTTAGTATAAAGAACAATACAAAGAATGGTATGCAAAAAAGTCTGATGTTTATCTTTTTAAGCTTATTGGCTATTACGGTTAGCTGCAGTGATACTAATGATGATATTAA
>JAGLKG010000357.1 GCA_023141835.1 Maribacter sp.
TTCTAAACTCACCGTTATCAATAATAATACGGCGAATACCCTATATGATGGACTTGACACAGGGGAATACCCTTACTCTATCCTAACGAAAAACAAAGTTCTTTACCTTTTAATCAATGGCCAAGAATTTGGAGGAATAACCCTTTCGCAAAATGAACTGACGCTCAACCAAAATGAATTATCTACGGGTAGCGGTGCAGATGGTTTTGTGGTTTTGTTGGAGAAATAGGGCAGACTCAACTTCAAGAGAAAAAGGGCTTTTGGAATGGACGCAAAAATAACTTTATTTCCAAGTTTAACTCAAAATGGGAAACCTTAAATAACTTGGTTGTTTAGTTATTTCGAGTGAGGAATGATCGAGAAATGACAAATTCACTTTAATCGGCCTTCCCAAGTACTCAAAAGGGGCTTTTGATATAAATAGTACTTCAAATTTTTCACAAAAGGCCATTTTAGTTTCAAGTCCTATTCATTCTACCATCAAAAAACACTTATCAATTTATAGT
This sequence comes from Maribacter sp., assembly GCA_023141835.1. Lineage (GTDB taxonomy): Bacteria > Bacteroidota > Bacteroidia > Flavobacteriales > Flavobacteriaceae > Maribacter_A. The sequence goes on from JAGLKG010000357.1 coordinate 507, forward strand.
GTCACTTTACTTCGTCCAAATGATCATCCCAATTCCTAACATGGGGCTTACCTAACTTACCAACAGATTTGGCTACAACCATTGAAACGGTAGCATCTCCTGTGATATTAATTACAGTACGAAACATGTCCAACGGCCGGTCTACGGCAAATATTAAAGCCAATCCAATGGCGTACTTATCGGCGGGGAATCCTACGGACTCAAGTACTATGACCAACATCACCATTCCAGCTCCTGGAACTGCGGCAGTGCCAATGGAAGCCAACAAGGCGGTTAAAACAATTGTAAGTTGTGCGCTTAAGGGAAGATCAAAACTCAATGCCTGCGCTATAAAAACAGCCGCAACACCTTGATATAAGCTGGTACCATCCATATTTATTGTAGCACCAACCGGTAATACAAAGCTGGACACTTCTTTATCAACACCAATATGCTCTTCCACCCTTTCCATAGTAACTGGCAAAGTTGCAGCGCTAGAGCTAGTAGAAAAGGCCAATAGCTGCGCCGGACTCAGCTGCTTAAGAAACCACAAAGGGTTCTTTTTTGCATAAACCGATACCAATATGCAATAAAAAACGATCATCAACAATAATCCCAAAATAACAACGCCAGCATATTTCAAGAGTGCCAACAAAATCTCTGGGTCACTTGATGATACAACGACGCTTGCCAATAAGGCAAAAACTGCCACTGGTGCAATTAACATAATCAAATCAACCATCTTCAACACCACATCATTCAGAGAATCAAAAATCCTCTTTAGGGGTTTTGCCTTTTCTTCTCCAATCAACAGCATGGAAATTCCCATAAAAATGGTAAAGAAAATAACTTGTAGCATGAGTTGGTTATTACCTAGGGCGGCAAAAGCATTGTCGGGTACCATATCTTCCAAAAAACTCAATGGACCGCTTTCTTTCTGTCGAGATGCCTCCTCCATTTTAGACGTAACGCCACTATCGTTGACATACGTGGATGTGAGTTTATCAATAGTTTCTTCTGAGATTCCGTCACCAGGTTGCATGACGTTTACCAGTACAAGACCCAGAACAATGGCTACCGTGGTAGTTCCAATATAAATCACAATAGTGCGTAGTCCAATATTTCTGAATTTTGAAATATCCTTTAAATCCGAAATTCCCTTTATTAAAGAGGCTAGTATGAGCGGAATTGCAATAAGTTTAAGCAGCTTAATAAAAATGGTTCCTAAAGGACTTATCCAGTCCGTCACAAATTCCTTACCCCAATCGGTATAGGTCATCCCAAAGCCAAAAAGTAGCCCCAGTACCATGCCAATAAGAATTTGCCAATGCAATTCCAACTTTTTCATAAAACTTAGTTTGATTATTGGAGTAATATACCACTTTGTCCCGAAACGTCGAAAAGTGGATTACTATTTTATGGTGCGATTGAACAATGTATAGTCTGCCAATACCAATGCGGCCATAGCCTCAACAATAGGAACAGCTCTTGG
>JAGLKG010000358.1 GCA_023141835.1 Maribacter sp.
CGGCCATCGATGCCGCCTTCAAAAACACTTCCGGACCTGTAACGGCACTTCCTACGTTAAGTATCACGCCGCCGTTTTCGAGTTGGGCAATTTCATTGGTGTAAATCAAAAAATCCCTTCCTGAACATCCACCTTTTGCTCGCCCATCGAAATAGGGATGTTGATCAATAACATCGGTTCCGACCCCTGCATGCACTGTAAAAGGAATATTATGTTCATAGCATATGGCTTGAACACTTAATTCGGGATATGAAAAATTTATTGCGTTTTCCTCCAAATCAAGTAGTGTTTCTACCTCTTTTCTAAAAGAGGTGTCACAAATCATTTTACCTACAGACTCCCCGTAACCAAGATTATATTTATCCCCTATAATCAAGGCGGCATTGATATAATTGAATTCATAAGCCATTCCGAATTCACCTTTTTCCAGCGCCTGTGGCACATACTCACTGGTCTCACCCATAAGACCCAATTCGAAATCGTGGATGGAAGTGGAACCATTACCGGCTAGAATGGTAAAGGCATCTTTCTTTATCAATTCTCCCAGCAGCAGGCTTAACCCATTTTTAACCAAGTGCCCTCCGGTAAAGAATAGTACTGGATTTCCCTTGTCCCTAGTAGAAATTATATGTTTTGCAAGTTCTGTAATCCTTTTATCGACATCTTCCGAAATATTAAACTCCATCTTGTCGATTTGATCTGGAAAAACAAGATCATTGAATTTTACTTTGTTATTTCGACCGGCGACGGGATACGTATTTATCCTATTGGGATCGAACACCTTGTATTTTCCTTCGTACTTCATGTATCAAAAGTTAATCTACTTCAAATATCCCTTAAAGTGGTAATTCAGTTATTGTTTTTTACTAACTGGCTTATTATATCCTTTGGGAAGATATTTCATCACAATTTTTATTACCACAATGGCCAACAAAATAGCCAAGGCCCCTAAAATCAGTCCGTGATCGGCCCAAGACAATGGATTTAATAAGATATCCGTTGCGTTGTGTTGGTGTCCGGCATGGGCCATAGTGATCATGGGCATAAGCATCAAAGTCATTAGTAATTTAATTTTCATAATTGTTCATTTATTAGGTTCATAATTTCTTTCTGTAAAAAATATATGGGTTGATCTATTTTGTCACTGATTTTCTTTAGATCTTCATATTCAATTTTTGTTTTTCTTCTACCAGATGGAGTCTTGACGATTTTAACGTTTACCTTGCCATAGGGTGTGTCAAACGACTTGATTTCGCGCTCCAATTTATTTCCTTTCACTGGGTAATACCGAATTCCAATGGTCGAAGTATTTTCAAATATATAGTCAGAGAGCTGTTGAATTCTATTGGCCGGTACTGAACAGGACAATAAAACTCCTTGACGACCTTTTTTCATATGAATGGAATTGTAATGGAAGTCGTTCGCTCCATGCGTGAACAAACCTTCTTGAAAGTCATTACCCAGAAATTCATTGGACATGTCATCGATATTGGTCTCTAAAACATAAATATCCTCTAAGCCGTTGCGTTGTTCACATAGGGATAATCGTAAAACATTGGGGGCAATAAAATCCATAGAACCTGGCCCATATACTGTTTTGGCTGTAGTCAAAACAGGGATGTCAAAATCTGGATTCAAATACTTTAAAATTGCGGCCCCAGTAGGGGTGACCCTTTCTCCTTGTTCATCACCAGCATAACAGGGGATTCCTACGAGTATGTCAGCAGTTGCAGGGGCGGGAACGGGCAGTTTACCATGTTGGGTATTTACAAAACCAAATCCTGTGCAAATGGGAGTGGCATAGGTCTTATTGATTTTAAGCTTATCTAACAAAAGAGCACATCCAACTATATCTATAATTGAATCGACACCACTTACTTCATGAAAATGAATTTTTTTCAGAGGGATATTGTGAATCTTACTTTCTGACTCTCCAATAATCAAAAAGATAGCTTTTGCTATTTTTTTGGCGTTATCCGGAATGGATGCATTTTCAATAATTGTGTTGATATCGCTTAAATGCCGATGATGGTGGTCATTGTCGTGGTGATGGTGATGACCATGGTCGTGATTATCATGATGGTGATCATGCCCATGTTCATGATGGTGTTCGTGTTCATTACTAGGGGAGTGGCTGTTTTGCGTATTTAAGTCGATAACCTTGACATGCTTACATACAATGCCATTTTTATCAACTTCGGTAATCTCTATTTTACCATCACTTAAGGCGAGCAATTCGGGAAGCTTTTCCAACTGATCATAAGCGTCGGCTAATCCCGCCAATGCCCCCAAAAACATGTCACCTGATAAACCTGAAAAAGCTTCAATATATAGGGTCTTCATTTATTCTTTTATTAAGTTTAATATACGCAAGGCCGACATGGCCGCCCCGTATCCATTATTGATATTTACTACGGTTATACCATTGGCACAACTTGAAAGCATTGCATTCAGCGCAACATGTCCACCTTCGGCAACTCCATAGCCGACAT
>JAGLKG010000359.1 GCA_023141835.1 Maribacter sp.
GCCTTTACACCCATAAACTGCAAGGTGTAATAGGCTTCATTGACAATATGGATGTCCGATGTCCCAGCCGAAATGATAGCTACTTCACCTTCACCACGAATTTCATTTAATGGTTGTGCCATGAAGATACTAGACAGCTTATCATAGAATGCATTGGGGTATTCCTGTATTAATACCGATGCCTTTTCGGGTTGTAGTTTTGTGACCAGGACATTCTTTCCTAGGGCATTATAGTTTTCCATTATTTTGGATAAATCTTCAATGGATTTAGTGGTGCCATATACCACCTCCGGGAAACCAATTCGGTTTTCTCTATCATGATCAATATTAAAGTTATCCATTATTTACTCGTAATGCTTGATTTAGTTTTCCTGAGATTAACCCATCTTCTTCTATGATACATGTCTCAAAACCGATATTTTCTATTTTTGGAAAAATTTCGACAGAATGGATTTTTAATACATCAAGTTCTGGCAAAGGGACTTCAATAACACAGGATTTACCATAGTGTCTTGCCCTTACGTTATTAAATCCAAAGTCGTTCAAAACCCCTTCAGCTTTTTCTATTTGCTCTAATTTATTGGCCGTTACCCTATTTCCATAGGGTATTCTTGAACTTAAGCAGGGACTTGCTGGCTTATTCCAAAATGGAATACCAAAGTGTTTCGCAAGCTCCCGAACCTCCGGCTTGCCCAATCCGAGATCTGCCAAGGGTGATTTTACCTCATTTTCATCGGCGGCCTTCATTCCAGGCCTATAATCTGAAAAGTCATCCTTATTGGTTCCGTTCAATATGGTATATTCAGGATACTTCGTCTTAATTTTATCTAAAGCATTATACAAATGCGTTTTACAAAAGTAACAACGGTTAGCTGGATTTGTACTGTAATTTAGATCTGATAACTCTTTTGTATAAACAGTTTCTAATTGAATATCATTTTTACAAGCAAAATCCAGTGCCAATTGGTAATCCTTATCCTTTAGGCTTTCGCTATTGGATATTACACCAAGGGTTCTTTTTCGCCCCAAATATTTTCTGGAAAGAAAAAGAACCAAGGCTGAATCAATTCCCCCAGAAAAGGCAGTGATTGTCCCCTGATATTGTTGTAACCAATTTTCTATTTCATGAATTAGTTTTTGGTCCATGATATTTATCGCTGATTATTATAAAAACCTAAATTTAAGTATAAGAAACGTAAGCTCCACACAAATAATCAGGGTATAATGCATTATTGTTTTAATACCCACACATCGGTTACCTGGATTGTTTTCTTCAGTTTAAGTATTCTTCGTCTGGTTTGTTGACGGAATGTTAAACACCTCCCATCCTTTAACAGATTAATTGGCTGTTGAAAACGGCATCATCCAGACAATTGCATTAACCTCGGGTAAAAAGTTCAGTTGTCGCAGGTTTTTGAAAAGTTTGCGCAAGACTGCCTAGGTCATGTTGACTATTTTGTCACTTCCTATATTATTGAAATAAATAACCCAACCTCATGGGCTTGACAATACCGGAATAAAATGTGTTTTGGAAATAATACAATCAAACAACATCTAGATGTAGCAATTGCCCCAAGTAAACTATAAGCCCGATTTAAACGTAAACTTGTCCCAGGTCTTTCCTTCAGTGTCTATCATTTTAAAAGTAACTTTTTCTTTATTAACCTTAACAGAAAGGACAAAATACATAGCTTCATTAAAGCTTACCTCTTTCCCTTTAGCGGGATGGAACAAATATTCATCCTTATCCCCAACTTTACGGCCATAGTACGAATCCCCCTCGATAGCATCCCCTTGTCGTTTCAACTGATAAATACTAGCACCTGCGCCGGCTGAAACAATGTAGTTAACACCATCTCTAAGCGTTCTATAATATAGATGGTCATGACCTGAGAATACAGCAGTAACCTTGTATTTCGTAAACAATTTGGTGATTACGGTACTTTTACCTTCGACATCATTATAGCTTTTATTTCCTACCGTATAATATGGCCTGTGCTTAAATACAAAGATGTGTTTGCCTTGGGCTGATTTTAGTTCTTTTTCAAGCCATATTAAACGTTCTGGGCTTTCCGAAGCTTTTATCCAATCCAATGCAATAAAATGTGCATTGCCATAAGAGAAACTATAAAGAGGGTCTTTTAATCCAAAGAAATCACCAAAATTCTTAACTCCTGAAGCATAATTTTCGGTACCTGAATTTTCCTTGGGACCAGAGACTTCATGGTTTCCCAAAGTTGGCCATGTGGGATATTTTCGAAAAAACCAACCTGCATCCGTATCAAGATCTTTATAAAGCTCTTCACCTAGTTCCCCGGCTCCTTTATTCACCAAATCGGCAGTTGTCAAACAAAATTGTGGAGTTAATACATCAGCTCTTTTCAATACATCAGGTAAACGGTCACTGCCTTTTGAATCACCAAACACTAAAAAATGCATTGGTTTTTTCAATTTTACTTTCCCATTGGATCTTTTTCGTACATTTTCTTTACGAAGTTCAGTCATTCCGGGTCTTGGATCGTATGGAGCCTTATTTGTAATTGAACTTATTTCGGCAACCGTATTTTCCGTTTTCGGTTGATCCGAGATTGACTTTGAGGAAAAGCAGGAATTTAATGTTATTAGGAATAATAGGGCAACACATACTTTTAATTTCATGATGATTTATTTAATGAGGGAGCGTTTTCGGTCATTGAAGTTATAAAGGATAAATTTAAACAAAAATGTATAAATAGACCCCTTTAAAATAATGAAATAAAGCCTGATATTTTCGATAAAGACCTATCCGGTCAAAACTATTTTCTGATGGTCGATTATAACTCAAAAACACCGTTTTTAAAGTGATTCTAACAAGAGTCTTCGTAATTATTTGAACAGGTTCATTGATACTTATAAATTCCAAATTCTTTTTGAATATGCAATCCACTGGAAATAATTTGAATCTGATTATCATCGGAAAGATATACCCCAGCTCCCCATCGAAAATTTGAGCGCTTGTCTAGAATCAATTTCTTTGAATAAACCTTTATCAAGTCAAAGGCTTTGAATTCATTCGTTTGAACTTTAAAAAGATCTAGGATATTTCTTTCTGAATTAGAGGTCATTCCAGCAAGGTATAGATTACCCGAAGAATCCTTAATGAAATTTAGGTTTTGATAGGATAACCAGGAATTATCTACCCATTTAGACGTATCCATGTTTTTGGTTTCCATTGAAAATACCAATTCAAAATTTTCTCGATGCTTACCCAATTCTTTCTTTTTGATCCTATAAAAATCCAGGTTTTTGGTATCCCAATCTCCAACGGCAACCAAAACATAATCCTCAATCTGCGTTATAGCAACACATCCGGCTGTAGCCCTTTTTAAAGGTCCAGACCTCTCTATGATCATGAGAGGTTCGGGAATTTCTTTTTCGATATTTCCCAAAGTATAAATAATCACCTTTGATTTGTCTTTTGCATCGTTGTCTTCAATACCAATGGCCATTAAATTTTTGTAGATTTGAAAACCACCAGCATGTTTGAAAGGCTTGTCAAGTATTTTATTTACCGAAATAACCCTGTTTTTTTCTGCAGCTTTTAAGACGGAAAAATAGGATTGGGAATCAGAGCTTCCTGAGAGAATGTAATAATCACTCTGGCCGTAATTGTAATATTGGACACCCTGTAGGTGTCCACCACTGTTATTGACTTCCAAATCGTTTTGAAAATTAATTGAGATTGGTGAAGCGTTTGTTTTATCCAGTAAATTGATGATTTGATTATCATAAGAGGCATTGTTCTGGGCAAAAAACAAATGAGGTAAGCACGTTAGACCGATGAGAATAAAATACATTTTATCCCCATGGAAATATGAGCTTACCCTATGAATATCCATATTTTTCAATGGTATTGTTAATTTCATTTTGTCCATGTTAAACCCAATTTTTTATCCTCACGACTAAGCCTGGATATTTGTTGGTATTGATGAAATAACCGAAATTAACATCACTCTCAACCATGAAATAACCTATAATTCACAATTACAAATGCTTGATAGACGAATTGCATATGATATATCACGAACATATTTCCCTACCACAGCTCTTCGCCATAAGACCATCCCTTTCGAACGGGCTCCTTGATATATGCGTCCAGATCAGGTCGATTGGTAATCTTCATTTTTTTAGCATTGTATTTGAGTTTTGCCCCAAATCTTTGCGCCATTACACCAATCAGTGCCATTTCGGTCAAATCCGCAGCGTAGTCAAAATTAGATCCTGGGAGGGTATTGTTCTTTATGGCTTGTATCCATTCTTGTTGCGGTTGCTCTTCCCCGACTCTTTGTATGGTTTTTTCGGGGGCATTTTTTAAAAATTCCTGCCATTCTTCATCGGAGACCATCAATTTAGGGTTGTTTGGTCTCCCTCCAGTGATTAAGGTCTTCTTTTCTCCGACCATGACCATTCCAGAATTGGGTAACTCTTTGATTCCCCATTCAGGCCTGATTTTTGGTTTTGAACCACCTTCACGCCACACCAATTTTACAGATGATTTAGTGCCGCGTTTGCCAAATTTGTATGTAATAACGGATTCAGCGGACATAAAACTGTGGTCCGAAACGGGATTTGGTACAATCCCTTTAACGGTATGGGGCATGCCCAAGTCTAAGGCCCAAAATGGTCCATCAAGGGTATGACAGGCCCAATCGCCCAACATTCCGTTTCCAAAATCGTAGAAACCTCGCCATGATTTGGGAGCATAGGCAGTATTGAAAGGTCTATTAGTGGCAGAACCTAGCCATAAGTCCCAATCTAAGTGTTCAGGAACCTTATGTGCTTCGGGAGGGAAACTATTAGGTTTTGTAAAATATCCCCCGGGTTTAAAGCCAATTTTACCACCCCAAGCATGTACTTCTTTTACTTGCCCCAATATTCCGGCATCATACCATTCTTTTATCAGCCGGATACCGTTGGTGGTATGCCCTTGATTTCCCATTTGGGAGACAATACCATAGTGTTTGGCGGCTTTTTTCAAAGTACGTAATTGCCAGATATTATGTGCTAATGGTTTTTCAACATAAACATGTTTTCCCAATTGCATTGCCGCCATGGTAGCTGCAAAGTGTGTATGATCTGGGGTTGAGATAATGACCGCGTCAATTTGATTGGCCATCTCATCGAACATTTTCCTAAAATCCTTATATTTTTTTGCTTTCGGATATTGCTTATATCCATCTGCGGCCCGCTTATCATCCACATCGCACATGGCTACAATATTCTCTTCAGGAACCCTACTCCAGTTAGCCCTTCCTCTTCCACCGACCCCAATTACGGCAATATTGAGTTTATT
>JAGLKG010000036.1 GCA_023141835.1 Maribacter sp.
AAATCAGCGACATTTACCTTAAAATCACCGGTCAAAACAATCTCGGATTCAGAAATATTCACAATTACTTTGGTACTGATTTCCTTTTCCTCTCCATGAACAGTTAAAATCCCAATTATCTCAGTTTCGGTCTGCTCTTCATTAAGTTCATCAAAATTTTTAATCTCCCCAGAGAATGTTGCCTTAGGATACTTATAGGATTCCACATAATTTTCATTAAAATGTTCACGCATCAAGGTCTTCTTAAACATAAAAGACCGCATTAATAGCTGTATGGCTATCTTTCCCGTTTGTATATCCAATACACTCAAGACCTGATTGTTGTCGGCCTTGATATCTTCCACTATCGAATGTGAAAAAAAAGAAATAAATCCTTCTTTGGTAAGATATTTGTCCTGTGCGCTTAAGTTTTGTGCCAAAAAGACACTGATAAGTATAAAATAGAATCCCTTCATATACAATTATTCAACTAAAATACACCTTACCATAATAACATCTAACAAATATCCTGTGCATACACCTTTAACACTTATCTTTTGTCCTTTAACAAGCTGCAGGGCTTTCTGGCTTTGATTTGACAGCATATGACAAATTATACTGGATTCTTGGTCGGCATTCCCAATTGTAATTATACTGTTTCCCTTTAGCGTGGTTATTTCATGAACCATACCGTTTACTTGTATTACCTTCTCAGTATATTTTTTATTTGTACTCGTTTCGTCTGCGCTATATTCCTCTATTAGGTTCTTCGCGGTCAACACAAAAGCAGCGTTAGTTTTTACCACATTTACATCGGGCTTGTTATAATAATATATCGATATGAGCAATGACACTATTGCAACCAATAAAAAACCCAGTATTATCTTAAATTTTTTACCTTTCACCTCATTTACATATTAATTATTGAGAGCACCATTATCTACCCAACATTTTATCGCTTCAATTTGAGCCGTTGTTAAACCACCTTCTTTTGGCATCCGTCCGCTTTCGGTTACATCTTTAATCAAGCCAGCTATACTTTCAACCAATACATATGTTGTTAAATCTGGGGCAAAGGGTGTATTTCCGTCTCCGTTATGGCAGGGCATGCAGTTGGCATCGATTAAAGGTCTTATCTCGCCACTATATGAGATTACGGTTTCACAATCCCCTATTACAATATCCTCATTTTCAACATTATACTCACAGGATGATACAACCAACCCCAATACCACCGCTTTAATTAAAAATCTTATTCTTCCCATACAAAAGGTTGCTTCTACTAAGAATTAAATCCAACTTAAAAATACAATTATGATTACTACTACAATAATGGGGTGTCAACATTGAGTATGGGCCATACCCCGGGAGCTGGAAAACTTATACCCTTATTATCACCTCGAGCCTCATCCTGGCCAAAATAATACAACGGCCAACCTTTGTATGTGATTTGCGTTCTCCCAAATACATCAATAGAACCAAAATCAGCTGCATCCAGAATACTTGGAATCTTATCCAATTCCATTTCGAAAATGGGCCATACAGCGTCATTGGAAAAATCGGGATTTGTATAATTGTTCGTGTCCTTGGTATCTGCAATAAATCCGTACAAGGTTCTTCCCTCTATATCTGTAATGTAGAATGTAGTACCATCACCTTCGGTATAATCACCCAAGTAGTTTTTTCCATCATGACCTACTAATTGTGTCCTAACATACATCAGGGAATAATCAGGCTTGGCAATAAACCAAACGTCATTGACCTTGTCTCCATTGGTATCTCCTGCAGTATTATCGCCTGCAAAATAGTATAGTGGCCAACCTTTATAGGTGGTTTGCATAGCACCATCGGCTCTTTCTATTGTTGCGAAATCCGAAGTATCCAATCCTTCATCAACAATTACATCTTCTTGATAAAATATGGGCCATGCCCCTAGACATCCCGCGCTGGTACAAGCAGAGGTGTCTTTCGTGTCCAAAGAGAAGAAATAGAGCGATGCTCCTTCTGCATCTGTCAATATATTACCAAAAGTTGGGTCTTCTGCCAATTTCACCGTAGGCTCAGGCTCAGGTGCCAAGGCAGTTTCGACATTTGCGATGGGCCATACCCCGGGAGCTGGAAAACTTATACCCTTATTATCACCTCGCGCTTCATCCTGACCAAAGTAGTAAAGTGGCCACCCTTTATAAGTTAATTGTGTTCTGCCAAAAACGTCTATCGAACCAAAATCCGCCATATCTAAAATACTCGGTATTTTGTCTAAATCTATCTCTACTATAGGCCAGAAACTATCATTTGAAAAATCGGGATTGGTAAAATTATTTTTGTCCTTTGTGTCATTAATAAAAATATAAAGCGTGTTTCCATCAATATCGGTAATATAAGGTGTAGACCCTTCACCCTCGGTGTAGTCACCCAAATAGTTCTTTCCATCATGACCGACCAATTGCGATCTGACATACATTAAGGAATAATCCGGTTTGGCGATATACCATACATTGTTCACATCATCGCCATTGGTATCCCCGGCTGCATTGTCATTGGCAAAATAGTAAAG